>JAFQLT010000061.1 GCA_017396545.1 Bacteroidaceae bacterium
AAGGAGTTAAAGGGAGATAGTCGCTTCGCTCTTGGGGAGTTAAAGGCCAATAGTTTGGTACACCGCGTATAGTACATTTAGCATTTATCTCCTTTTAACTCCTTTATCTCCCTTTATCTCCTAAACATCATTTCACTCTCGTTTCCAGTTCACGATACAGACTGTCGAAGATCGCTGCATAATGGTTCAGTGTCTCCTTGTCGGTAGAGCGTTCCATAATCTGCAAAGTCTTGACAAGGGTACTCAGACAATTGCGCACCTCACCGAACGAAGCATCAAACTTGCGGTCGTCAAGACTCAGATACCAAGTAATATACTCTATATCATTATCAGCCACTTGCGATAGGATATCCATACCCTTCTCCGTCTCTCCAAGGGTCAGGTAAGCCTGTCCCATCAGGTGCGACTGGCTCTGCCAGTAGTTGTGCGGCAGGATTGAAGCGGGGAACTCCTCTTCACACTTGTCGAGTACGGCGAGTGCCTTCTCCTTCTTGCCCTCACGGATGAGCTGGTTGGCCAGCATCGTGTAGAGTCGACGGTGAGTGTATCCCATGCGAGTGATGGTCTCGTCGATATAGATACCCGGAGTATTCATGCCGCCAAACTTGAAGCGGTTCATCAAGTTATCATACATCTTCTCACTGTCTACGGCATACCCGTTCGGGGCAAGTCCCAACTTCTTGAAGTTGAACGGTGTGATGCGATAGGCCAGTCCCTCTTGAATGAAGAAGGGGTCGAGTCCCACGTGATTGTCCGCACCTACGGTAGTGGACATGTAGAGCGGCCTTTCCCAATTGGTGCTGGCCAACATCTCGAGCAGCATGATGTGGTTCTTGGTAAGGATATTGCGTCCCTTGAGCGAGATAACCATACGGTCGGGCATCTTGGCCATAGTCTCCTCATCGGTAGCACCGCGATACTGTTCGGGGATATACATACCCGAGCGCAGCACGGCAGCCTTGTCTATGGTGACGAACACCGTATCGGTGGGGATGTAATGCAGGTTCTCGTCCTTGCTCTTCACCCAATGGTCGAGGATATTACGCAGTTCGAACGGCTCGTCGCCAAACCTCTTCCGAGCAGCAGCGGGCTGCTTCTTGTAGAGGTTGAGCACAGCCTCCTCCATCTCCGGCTGTATGCTGACAAAGTCGTTGGTACCTTCCACATAGTCGAGACGCTTCCACTGGATAGGCACTGAGGGCGAGTCGTAGGCCGGACGGCGCATCTGGTCGATATACCAGTCGGTCTGCAGATACGAGAGATTACATACACGAGTATCCGTGCGCACGCCCTCTACCTCTTGATTGTACCACAAGGGGAAGGTGTCGTTGTCACCATTGGTGAAGATGATGGGATACCCCTTCTCGGGGAGCGTGTTGAGGTAGTTCTGTCCGAAGTCGCGAGCCATGTAGCGGTTGCTGCGGTCGTGGTCGTCCCATGTCTGACTGGCCATCTGCAGGGGAACGAGTACGCATACCACAGTAGCGATGGCACCTGCCACGGTCGGGTTCTTAACGAGCTTCTGTAGCAGGTGAGCAATACCGGCCACGCCCATACCAATCCAGATGGCAAAGGCGTAGAACGAGGCCGCATAAGCATAGTCGCGCTCACGGGGCTGCATGGGTGTCTGGTTCAGGTAGAGCACGATGGCCAGACCTGTCATAAAGAAGAGCATGAACACCACCCAGAACTGGCGCGCACCACGCTTGCCACGGTTAGCTTGCCAAAAGAGGCCGATGAGCCCGAGCAGCAGGGGAAGACCATAGAAGACGTTGCGCCCCTTGTTGTCGCGCAGCTCCGAGGGGAGCAGAGTCTGGTCACCCACGAGGAATTTGTCGATGAAGTTGATACCGGTAATCCAGTTGCCGTGCTCCATCTCGCCGTGCCCCTGGATGTCGTTCTGACGACCCACGAAGTTCCACATGAAATAGCGCCAGTACATGAAGTTCACCTGATAGTTGATGAAGAACTTGATGTTGTCCCACTGTGTAGGCACCTTCACCTTCTGCATCTGTCCGCCCACGTTGACGGTGGCCTCACGGCCTTGGATACCTCCCACCCAGCTGTCGTACAGGTTGATGGTAGAGCTTCCGGCAGGCCAGTTGGCATGATCGGCACTGTGCATACGGGGGAAGAGCATCGAGGGCTCCATCACATACTTGTCCTTGGTACGGATGACAACATATTGGTCCTTCTCGTCGGGCGAAGCCTTCTCCTTCGGGATATACACCTTGGCACCCTCTTTGATGACAGGCACCCAATATTGCCCCTCTACCTTACGGGCAATCTTCGATGCGTAGGTGCCGCCATAGAAGAGCGGCGTGTCGCCATACTGCTCACGATTGAGGTAGCTGCCGAGGGTGAAGATGTCCTCCGGCGAGTTCTGGTCCATCGGTGTATTGGCAGCCGAGCGCACCACGATGACAGCATACGACGAATAGCCGATGACAATCATCATGATAGACACCAGAGCCGTGCTCATCACACGGGCACTCATGCGCCACTGCTCCTTGAGCTTGTCCATATTGAACAGATAGGCAGCCAACGCCCCCAATACGATGAGGCCGAGCACCACACATTTGACACCATGGCCGTAGAAGGGGAGACCTACCAAGGCCATCACCGCAATGAAGGCGATATTGGTGCGGACGACAGACCGCCCTGCATGAGTTTCCCAAATGCTCCATACCAAAGCAGCCGCCAATACCACTATATATATAATAAGGCCCGTGTTGAACGGCATGGACAACGTGTTCACGAAGAACAGTTCGAACCATCCGCCCACCTTCACGATGCCCGGCACGACACCATACAGGATGGCAGCGACAAGCGCAGCCGATACGGCAAGTGCCACGATGGAACCTTTCCATCCGGCGTTGGGGTTCTTCTTATAATAATAGATGAGCACGATGGCCGGTATGCACAGCAGGTTGAGCAGGTGCACACCCACCGAGAGCCCCATCATATAGGCGATGAGGATGAGCCAGCGGTCGCTACGCACACTGTCGGCCTCCTCTTCCCATTTGAGGATAAACCAGAACACCACGGCCGTGAAGAACGAGCTGTAGGCATACACCTCACCCTCGACGGCACTGTACCAGAACGTGTCGCTGAAGGTATAGGCCAGTGCGCCTACCAATCCGGCACCGATAATCGTGACCACCTGCCCCGTCTTGACGCTGTTGCTGTTGCCGCAGATCAGGCGGCGTGTGAGGTGGGTGATGCTCCAGAAGAGGAAGAGTATACACCCGGCACTGAGCAGGGCCGACATCACGTTGACCATGTAGGCCACCTGCGACGGGTCGCTGGCCAACTGTGAGAACAGGTTGGCCGTGAGCATGAAGAAGGGCGCACCGGGCGGGTGACCGACTTCGAGCTTATAGCCCGTGGTGATAAACTCGGGACAGTCCCAGAAACTTGCCGACGACTCGATGGTCAAGCAATAGACCACCGCCGCTACGGCAAACACCAACCAACCCATCAGGTTGTTTACTAATTTATACCGTTTCATTGCAATGACAGATTCCAAGGCGCAAAAGTACGGCAAAAAAATCAATTATCCGCAAAACGGCACACCAATTAGCGTTTATTCACGTTTCGCGTACCATTTTTGGCCTCATCAGTTGCCTGTTCGCCCTAAAACACTTACTTTTGCAGCCAAACAATCAATCCGATAACCGACATGAAGAAAACAATCCTCGGCATACTGGCCCTGACCATGGTATGCTGCACCCCCCAGAGACAAGAGACCCAACAGATCACCATCACCGCCAACGATACCATAGGGCGCAAGATGACCCTCGTACCCATGGGCAACAACAGCGGCGCTGCCAAGATGACCATGGAGGATGGCGCATACACCGCCTCCATCACCACCAGCGAGACGGGATTCTACAACTTAGTCTCGGTCAAAGGCTATGCCCAGGCCATCATCCCCCACTATGTACCGGTGACACAAGGCGCATCCACTTCGCACCTGACGTTCGGTGAGAACGGCACATTGCAGCTCGAGGGCAGCAAAGACAATCAGGCATTGGCCGCCTACACCACCGCCTACGCCGCCAACAGCCGTGCACTATGGGCATTGCGCGAGGGCGAGGCCGAGGCTGCCCGCCCCATCATCAAGGCATTCATCACCCAGGCCGACTCCGTGCTCGGTGCATACCGCTGCTCCAAGCCCGTAAAGGAATACATCAAGATATGGGCCTACATCAATGCCTACGACAGCTACACCTCCGTACCGCGCATCACCCGCACCAAGCTGCACGACATGCCCTACAGCGTAGGCGACCTCCTGCCCGAGCCCCACACCGTGCTCGACTCACCCCTTGCCGCCCTCTTCCCCAACACACCGGGCATCGTATACTCGACCATCCCCAACAGGAACAACCTCGACAGCGCCCTCATCTACGTCACACAGCACTACACCGACACCACCCTGCTGAAGAAGGTAAAAGACAACATCGCCGGCCGCTACGTGAGCCGCTACAACTACAGCGTAGACTTCGACAAAGGACTGGAGCGTCTGCAGAAGGCCACCGAGCAATACGGCCTCGACCCGCAACACGCCACCAACTTTGCCAAGCACCGCGCCACCGTACCGGGGCAACCCTTCCCCGAGGGCATCATCCTCCGCGACCGCGAGGGCAATATCGTAGACTTCAGCACATTCCGTGGCAAGTATGTATACATCGACCTCTGGGCCAGCTGGTGCGTGCCCTGCCTGCGCGAGGTACCCACATTGCAACAGCTCGAGAAGACACTGAAGAACAAGAATGTCACCTTCCTCTCCATCTCCATCGACGCATCAGAGGAGGCATGGAAGAAGAAGATGGACGAGAAGCACATGCACGGTCACCAATTGTGGAACCCCGACAACACCTTGGGCAAGGCACTCAACGTGAAGGGCATCCCCTTCTTTGCCATCTACGACCCCGCCGGCAACCTCTATATGCATGGTGCCCCGCGCCCCAGCCAAGGTCCCGGACTCGTAAAGCTGCTCGAAGGGCTGAAATAGCAGAAAACGCCCATTCCATCGGCGAATTTCCCCTTATAAAACAAGTTTGCCAAAATCAGCTGACCAGCTGACCTTACGCCACATAGCACATTGTATATAAACGGTTTACCCCGGTCAACCCCCGTTGACCGGGGTTGACCTTGTTTCCTGACCTAAAGTCTGTGATGGGCATCCTAAGCGTCTCGTGTCATTTTGAGCACAGCGAAAAATCTCGTAGAGCTGTATCAAAGAAAGCAAATACAAGTTCACTGCGGATTTTAGCGAAATGCAGCCGCTAAAGTCTCCTGTAAAGCCCCATCGCGAGATCCTTCGTTTCACTCAGGATGACACCATCGCAGTCAATCTGTGTCTCTCCACACCTACAGCATGACACCTCCCTATGTCGAGCTCACATATCCGTATTCTTGACGGCGACCACGTGCGCGTATGGTCGCGACCATTTGCGCGCATGATGGCGACCATGTGCGCACATGGTCGCCAACAAGAGCATAAAACACAGAGCTACAATCCGCCTTAAACAACGTGAGTCCGATATAGATATAGAATCTGTTTGGATTTTACCGCTAATAAGTTTTATGTTATACTTTTCAGTTTATTTGAGGTTCTTTTTACCATCTTTACACTCTTTGTTCTTGCAAATAGACCACTATTTGCTGCGACCAAACAGTGCAAATCTGCTCA
>JAFQLT010000062.1 GCA_017396545.1 Bacteroidaceae bacterium
CTGCAGCGCTCAACCGCTACGTACGCCCTGTGGTTGACGACAGCACCACGCTCGACATCCGTCAGGGTCGCCACCCTGTCATCGAGCAGCAGCTCCCCGTGGGCGAGAGCTACATTGCCAATGATGTACTGCTCGATACCGACCACCAGCAGATACTCATCATCACGGGTCCAAACATGGCCGGTAAGTCGGCCCTGCTGCGCCAGACAGCCCTCATCACCCTGATGGCTCAGATAGGTAGCTTCGTGCCTGCCGAGGCCGCTCACGTGGGCTTGGTGGACAAGATATTCACTCGTGTGGGTGCCAGCGACAACATCTCCGTAGGCGAGTCCACCTTCATGGTCGAGATGACCGAGGCATCGGACATCCTTAATAACATCAGTCCGCGCAGCCTCGTGCTCTTCGATGAATTGGGCCGCGGTACCTCCACTTACGACGGCATCTCCATTGCGTGGGCCATCGTCGAGTACATCCACGAGAATGCCAAGGGCCGTGCACGCACCCTCTTTGCCACCCACTACCACGAGCTCAACGAGATGGAGAAATCCTTCTCGCGCATCAAGAACTTCAACGTCGCCGTGCGCGAGGTTGATAAGAAGGTCATCTTCGTGCGCAAGCTCCAGCCCGGAGGCTCCAACCACTCGTTCGGTATCCACGTAGCCAACATGGCCGGTATGCCCAAGAGTATCGTGCGCCGTGCCGAGAAGATACTAAAGCAGATGGAGGGCAATGCGGCCGCCGAGGGCATAGGCAAGCCTACCGAACTCATTGCCGACAGCCGTGAAGGCATGCAGATGAGTATCTTCCAGCTCGATGACCCCGTCCTCTGCCAAGTGCGCGACGAGATACTCGGCATCGATGTCAACAACCTCACACCGCTCGAGGCACTTAACAAGCTCAATGAGATAAAGAAGATTGTAAGGGGGAAGTGATTTCCTCCCCCTATTTCCGTTATTATGGAAGTAGACTGTGGAGCTTTAGTTCTTGCTTGACAACTCTACGCTCAGTGCAAGGCGCTTTACTATCACCACGAAACCACCGGTGAGAATCAGGTTGAGCACCAGAGTAAGCACTGAAATGAGTAGTACTGGGCCGCCAATGTTGTAGCCAAGTGCGATGAAGATAACTCCTGCACCTACCTCGCCACGAGTAAACATACCTATAGAGAGTGCAAGACGCTCCTTTAACGAACGGTCGCGGTAAAATAGCATAGGTGTCAGCTTGCCTATATTCGAGAGTAGCGATACGGCTACTACATGCAAGGCGATTGTCCCCCAGCTGGGCATGGGTAAGGTAGCGATAACGCTTGTTGACTGCCCCACAACAGCATCGGCATGGATGAGCGGCATACTCATGCCTACCAGTAGCATGAACAGCATTGAGATGAATGAGGCTGCACGGTCATCGGCCTTTGATGCGCAAGACGAATGTTTCATCACCATGCCCAGCACGAATGCAGGTAACAGCACTTCGATATGCACGCTTCCCTCCTCGCCGAAACAGTGTTTAGTGAGTATATATATAAGGTAGATGGTGCCATACGTCAATGCGGCATAAAGCAATAGACTCTTCCAGTCACATCGCAGAGTGAATGCCCCCATCTTTTTCCAACCTACCCATAGTAGCAACACTACCGTACCGAGTATGACTCCCATCTGCCATTGCATGCCTATCATGGCTATCTGTAGTGGAATCATCAGTAATATGGTGTCCAAGTCATCGAAGATAGCCAGCACCTGAATTTTCTTGTATATCCAACTTCTCTGCAGGCCGATAGCAGCCAGCATCGTGAAGAGGATACCGGCCGAGGTGGGGGCAGCGAAACGGCTCAGTAGCAGCGACTCTTTCCATACTGCTCCATTGCCACACCAGTCCGAGGGCATCATCACAAAGATATAGTACATCGCTATGAGCAACCACGGCATGGCAGCAGCCAGCATGGCTACAAGGTAATCCTTGGCATAAGACTTGATATTCGATTTGTCCACCTCAAACTCACGCCCTACATTGATCATGATAAAGGCAAGGCATATACCGAGGAGCACCTCTACTCCCTCTCGGGTAACTTCATAGTTTGCACCCAATACACCGGGTAACACCTGCGACAGCAGCAGTCCGAGCATCAGCATCGCGGAGAACGACAGTACTTTCTTCATCTAATTTCCTCTAAAATAGAACTTCTTTTATTGCGAAGATAATAAAAAATAAGCTACGAGCACATAGAACTGGATACTAGTCGGGACAGATATGGCAGTTCTCCACGAATATGCCATAGATACAGCAGAACGGCACACCCTTTTGCTATGTATACATTGCAAAAGGGGCTTCCGAAGATAGGCATCCAGCTTTTTGTTTAGACAAAATACAAACAAACCATACTTTTTATTTGGATTGCTTCTAAAAAGGATATACCTTTGCAGCCGATTTGTTTGAAACTATTCTAAACAACATACGAATAACCAATCCTAACAAAACATGAAAAAGAGTCTGATTCTGCTGCTTGCATTCGTAATGGGAGTGCAGGCTATGCTTGCAAATGAGATCACAGAGAACCCAACTGCCAACGCACATGTAAAAGAGGGGCACATGATTTCGGGGCACGTTATCGAGAAGGACACCGAGGAGGATATTCCTTATGCCAGTATTCTTATAGTAGGAACTGACAAAGGAACAGTTTCTAACGAGAGTGGGCAATTCCAGTTCAAGAACCTTACCGAGGGCAGTTATGTACTACGCGTTTCAGCTATCGGGTATAGGACCTTGGAAAAGACGATCACTGTAGGTCGCGAGTATATGGCTGTGGTGCATTTCCCGTTGGAAGAAGAGGCCATACTCGTAGATGAAGTGGTGATTTCGGCCAGTCGCAACGAGATGAGTCGTCGCGATGCACCTGTGGTAGTCAATGTGCTCAGTCCCATCCTTTTTGAAACAGTGAATAGCACCGACCTTGCCAAGTCGCTCAACTTCCAATCGGGATTGCGTGTGGAGAACAACTGCCAGAACTGTGGTTTCCCGCAAGTGCGCATCAATGGACTCGATGGTCCCTACTCACAGATACTCATCAACTCGCGTCCCATCATCAGTGCCTTGGGAGGTGTGTATGGATTGGAACAGATTCCTACTAACATGATTGACCGCGTAGAGGTAGTACGCGGAGGTGGCTCAGCACTCTTTGGAGCCAATGCCGTAGGTGGCACCATCAACATCATCACCAAAGATCCCATCAGCAACTCGTTTCAGGTAACAAGCACGCTATCGAACCTTGGCGAGAAGTCATGGGAGCAGTACATGGGTGCCAACGTATCGCTCATATCCAAGGATAACTCATACGGCATCGCCATGTATCAGAGTTACCGCAACCGCAACCCCTACGACCACGATGGCGATACCTTCTCCGAGTTGGGTCTACTCAATCTGAACACCTTCGGCCTGCGTGCCTATTACCGTCCATCACAGTTCAGCCGCCTCAATATAGAGTACCATACCACCAACGAGCTTCGCCGCGGAGGCAACAAGTTTGACCTACAACCCCACCAGACCGACATCACCGAGCAAACCAAGCATCTCATCAACAGCGGTGGCGTAAGCTACGACCACTACTGGGACGAGTACAAGCACAAGCTCTCAGCATACGGCTCCCTACAGCATACCGACCGCAACAGCTACTATGGTGCCCAGCGCGATACAGCGGCCTATGGCAAGACCGATGACCTCACCTGGGTAGCAGGTGCCATGTATATGGGCAACTACGAGCGCTTCCTCTTCGCCCCTTCTGTGTTTACCGGCGGACTGGAGTATCAACACAACGCCCTCCACGACATTATGATAGGCTATCAGCGCAACATGCAGCAAGAGGTGCGCATCGCTAGTGCCTTCGTGCAGAACGAATGGAAGATGCAGGACTTTACTCTCCTTGCCGGCGGACGTATCGACCGTCACAACCTCATCAAACGTCCCATCCTGAGTCCGCGCGTAAACATCCTCTACAAGCCGAAAGAAACCTTCCAAGCACGCCTAACCTACTCTACTGGCTTCCGTGCCCCCCAAGCCTATGACGAGGACCTGCACATAACAGCTGTGGGTGGTGAAGGTGTACTGATCAAACTTGCCGATGGCCTTCGCGAGGAGCGCTCAAACAGCTTCAGTGGCTCGGTCGACTATACCACTATCCTCGGACACTGGCAAGCCAACGTGCTCGTTGAGGGTTTCTATACGGGGCTGAACGATGTGTTCGTCCTCGAAGACATTGGGCACGACACCAACGGTTATGCCATCAAGGAGCGTCGCAACGGTAATGGTGCCCGCGTGTATGGTGCCAACCTCGATGCCAAGCTGGCTCATGGCAAGGAGGCCGTGATAAGCCTTGGCTTCACTGCTCAGCGTAGCCGCTACAACACCCCCGAGGAGTGGAGCGAAGGGCAGTTCACTACCCGCATGATGCGCACCCCGGACTACTACGGCTACTTTACCTTCACCTCGGCACCCGCCAAAAACTTCGACTTCTCGCTCTCGGGTACCTACACTGGCGAGATGATCGTACCCCACTATGCAGGCTACATCACTGAAGACCGCATGGAGACCACACCCCATTTCTTCGACCTTAACGTGAAATTCAACTATACCTTCGTATTGCACGACCACATCAAACTACAGGTCAACACGGGTGTGCAGAACATCTTGGGGCACTTCCAATCCGACCTCGATCAAGGCGAGTTCCGCGATTCGGGATACTTCTATGGCCCCACACAACCCCGTACTGTGTTCGTAGGATTCAAAATAGCTAATTAAAAGATGCTGGATTCTAGTGACCATTCATTACAGAATTCACCTGAACATGTTTTTTTATCGGACAAAAGCAGGAAAATCACTTTTTTTATGTAAGTTTGCACCAGATTAGAATAGCCTTGGACAGAGACAACGAACCACGTTGTCTCACCTGACAGTAAAAACCCTTCACCGCATGAATGTCATCGACTCCATAACTACAGGCAGTGGCACCGCCTTCTCTTTCGAGGTATTGCCTCCACTCAAGGGCACAGGCATCGATAGCCTGTTCCGCACCATCGACGAACTGCGCGAATTCAATCCCCGTTACATCAACATCACCACTCACCGTAGCGAGTATGTATATCAGGAATTGCCCGAAGGTGTGTTTCACAAGATTTCGCTACGCCGCCGTCCTGGTACGGTGGCCGTGGCTGCAGCCATCAAGAACCGGTACGACATTTCTGTAGTGCCCCATATCCTTTGTAGTGGATTCACCCGTGAAGAGACCGAATATGTGTTGCTCGACCTTCAGTTCCTAGGTATCACCGATTTACTGCTGCTGCGTGGCGACAAGGCTAAGCACGAATCTGTGTTCACCCCCACTCCAAACGGTTACAGCCATGCCATAGAGCTTCAAGAGCAGGTAAATCGTTTCAACGAAGGCCACTTCATCGATGGCTCGCCCATCAAGGAACCAGGTCAGCCTTTCACCTATGGTGTTGCCTGCTACCCTGAGAAGCACGAGGAGTCGCCCAACATAGATATGGATCTCTATTGGCTGAAGGAGAAAGTCAAGGCCGGTGCCCAATATGCCGTTACCCAACTCTTCTACGACAATGACTGCTATTTCCGTTTCGTTGAGCGAGCTCGTGCCGAAGGCATCACCATTCCCATCATCCCGGGCATTAAACCCTTGAAGACTGCTCGCCAGCTCAGCATCATCCCCAAGACCTTCAAGGTCGATATTCCACAGGCCTTAGCCACCGAGGTACTCCGTTGCAAGACCGATGAAGAGGTGCGCCAAGTAGGTGTAGACTGGTGTATCACCCAGTGCAACGAACTCATCGCCCATGGCGTACCCAGCATCCACTTCTATGCTATGGCAGCAACCGACAGCGTGAAGCAGGTGGCGAAGGCCATCTACTAAATTGTCGAGACCTTTCCGTGGCAAAGATATCGACCCTACAGCTCAACACAGTTCTCATCTCTGCAGTTGGCCGGCGAGCCGCAGTAGTTACCGAAGTAAACATCGAAAGTTCCGCTTACGATTTGACGTGAGCATGAACTGAAGGTTGCACTCCTCCGTTATGCCCGAAAGCATAGATATCGTGTCATTCCACCAGCGCGAACCGAAGGTCGACGCTCGTAGGGGGGGGCAAGGATTAAGATAGAAACCCGTCACGGGGCCCGTAAAAAGTTCTGTTTAAGTATTATTCAAGTTTAGCCCATGTAAAAGTGTATCTACATTTGGTCAATTAGTTCAGATTGCCTACTTTTGTATCGCCTCAGAAGGAGACGCCGGACATTTCCGCAGCCCTCGGTAAGGATTATCGTCAATATGAATTGGTTGATTCTGATTATTGCCGGACTATGCGAGACCGGCTTTGCCTTTTGCCTTGGCAAGGGCAATCTTGCAACAGGACACAAGGCGGCACTGTGGTATGCCGGTTTTGTTCTTCTATGTACGCTCAGTATGTATCTCTTGACTAAGGCTACGCGCACTATCCCTCTCGGTACGGCCTATCCTGTGTGGACAGGCATTGGTGCGGTGGGTACGGTGCTGATTGGTATCTTTCTCTTCAAGGAACCGGTATCGTTTGCCCGCATCTTCTTCATAGTCACCCTCATAGCCTCGGTCGTAGGGCTCAAGATGGTGAGTTAAAACCACGTGAATATGCTTATGTTCATCCTCATACTGATTCTGTTTCTTGGCGTGCTCTTCGGTGCCAACACCTATATCTTCGTCCGCCTGGTGCAAGCACTCCCCACCCTACCTATGGTAGCCAAAGTATTGGTGGGTGTATGTATGGGAGTGGCCACGTGTAGTCTGTTTTTCTCCATGGCATTGCGTGGCAGCGCAATGCCTGCCGCCTTGTCGCGCGGACTATTTCAGGTGGGTTCCGTATGGCTGGTGTTCCTGCTTTATATGGTCCTTGCCCTGCTGCTGGTCGATGTAGCTGCGTGGCTCCGACTGACGGTTCCCCACGGCTTTTGGGTAGCCTTGGCCCTTTGCTCCATAGTGCTCATCAGTGGCCATTACCGCTATAAGTATCCGCAGGTGAATGTCGTACCCATAGCCTTTGACAAGGCATGTGACTCCGTGAAGCCCCTCACCGTGGTTGCCGTGAGCGACGTGCACTTGGGTGAAGGCACGGGGCGTAAGGATTTGGCCCGATATGTGGATCTCATCAATGCGCAAAGCCCCGATGTCATCGTCATTGCCGGCGACCTCATCGACAATAGCGTACACCCACTCTACCGCGATCGTATGGCCGATGAGTTGGCCCGTCTCACAGCTCCGCAAGGCATCTTCATGGTGCCGGGCAACCACGAATACATCAGTGGCATCGATGCTGTCGCACGCTTCATTGAGGGCACTCCCATCACGCTGCTGCGCGACTCGATGGTGACGCTTCCCTGTGGCATTCAGCTCATCGGGCGCGACGACAAGAGCAACCCCGCCCGCGCATCGCTGGACACGCTGATGGCGCATGCCGATAAGGACCACCCCACCCTCGTGCTCGACCACCAGCCCTACGGCGTGGCCGAAGCCGATGCTTTGGGTGTAGACCTGCTCTTCTGCGGACATACCCACCGTGGCCAGGTGTGGCCACTGACGTGGCTGACCGACAAACTCTTCGAACAAAGCCACGGCTATCGCCGCTGGTCTCACGCCCACGTCTACGTATCGCAAGGCCTCTCCCTTTGGGGCCCACCCTTCCGCATCGGTTCCAGCAGCGAGCTCGTGGTGTTTAAGATAATTCGTCTAAAGGATTTTAGGAAATAAAACTTTTGCACAACATTTACATGTTTAAATTTGGTGTTTCGTTTGATTTGCACTAATTTTGCACCCGCAAATGCGAAAGTATCAATTTTTTAATTATTAAACCTATGTATTTAAACGCTGAAAAAAAGCAAGAAATCTTTGGACAGTACGGAAAGTCTAACACTGACACTGGCTCACCCGAAGCTCAGGTGGCTTTGTTTTCATACCGTATTTCCCACTTGACGGAGCACTTGAAAAAGAACCGTAAAGATTATAGTACAGCAAGAGCATTGACTAAGTTGGTAGGTAAGCGCCGCGCCCTTCTCGACTATTTGAAGGAACGCGACATCGAGCGCTACCGCGCTATTGTCAAAGCTCTCGGATTGCGTAAGTAATCCTCTACTAACGAGCAAAAAAGGCTACACCTGGTGTAGCCTTTTTTCATTTCTTCACTCAATGCCAATCAACCCTCCAAACGGGTTTATCCGGTTGGGACAGAGGCACACCGATATGTATCCCCACTTCACGTATCCCTTTGAGTATGGGCTGGTCGAGCTGCTGAGTGACGGTAATCGTGGTGGGAAGCGTATCACAAAGAGTAACATTTGTCACAGGAAGGATGTAGTCGCAACGATGTCCTATGCCATTCTTGGGTTGGCTACGCCCAAGAAGATAGTCGTGCCGTGCGAAATAAAGCAGGGCAGTGTCTTGGCTGATGGCAACCTCTATAGCGAAATTTTTGTAACTGTACCCTTCGGTATGTAGAAGCAGCGATATGCTACTTTGCTCCATACCATGCAAGGATTCGATGGTATAGGTGAGCGTATCACGATATCCCCATCCGTTGTACCCGATGGGAATGAAGTCAAGGTGCCGTGTATCGGCCATACAGCAACACAGGGAAACGGTCACTGTCGACACAAACAGCATACACAACATCCTTCTAACCCTGCGTCTCATTGCTCTCTGCCGGGCGTTTCGGCTCTCTATTCTGGTTGCCACCTACACTACGGCCTGCAGGCTTTTTCTTCTTCTTTTTCTTTTTGGCATTATCAAAACGGGTCACACTGTCTTGATCGAGCAGATCGATGCGTTGCGGCTCTTCCTGCACACCATCCTCAAGCAGCGACTCGGGCTTAACACCTTTCTTATTGAGGTTGATGACTTCAAATGCCCTACGTGCGCTGATGGTGACAAGGTTGGCAGCAAAACTCTTATCAGTAGAATAGGTTATTTCGCGCTTGAGAATATCTGATTTGAAGTGGTAATAGGTATTATCCAACGTCTCAAGTGTGATATCCCGGGCGGGGAAACGCTTCATAGCTTCTACATAGACATCCACTTCATAGTTCATGCAGCACTTTAGTTTAGCACACTGTCCTGCCAGTTTCTGCGGATTCATTGATATGTCCTGAAATCGAGCAGCACCTGTAGATACCGAGATGAAGTTTGTTATCCAAGTAGCGCAACACAACTCACGTCCACACGGACCGATACCACCAATGCGGCCTGCCTCTTGACGAGCACCTATCTGCTTCATTTCTATACGGACTCTAAAAACTTCGGCCAGCACCTTGATGAGTTGACGGAAATCTACTCGTCCGTCAGCAATATAATAAAAAATTGCTTTGTTCCCATCACCTTGGTACTCTACATCGCCTATCTTCATGCTAAGTCCGAGGCTCTTGGCAATCTGGCGAGAACGTATCATCGTATCTTGCTCTTTGGCCTTGGCTTCGTAATACTTTTCCATATCTACCTCGCGAGCCTTACGGTATACGCGACGCACCTCGGCATCGCTTTTGACACGTGCCTTCTTCATCTGTAGCAAGACAAGGCTTCCCGTAAGGGTAACCGTACCAATATCGTGTCCTGGGCTAGCTTCTACCGCCACAATGTCGTCTTTCTGCAGGGGAATCTTGTTGCTGTTGAGGTAGTATCCTTTGCGTGTATTTTTGAACTGCACCTCCACGTAGTCAGTCTCATCAATATTCCCAGGTACGTCCACCAACCAATCGAATACGTTGAGTTGCTTATCTTGTCGGCCACACCCCTTGTTGCAAATACCGTTGCAGCCGTTGATCTTATAGTCGTTCATAAATTATATGTTTACCGCTGATGCACAATTCTTCAGTTGTACAAAGATATGACTTTTTTAGGAACAGGCCCGATTGCCATCTGCTGCATTGGCATCAACAATCCCATCAGCAGCCTCCTCTTGTGTTACCACCTTTATGCCATGGATGTAGATCGTATCTGGAGTTGCACTCTGGAACCATACATATATAGAATCCTCTGACTGAATTGTAGCGATGGGTTCAGTATTATTGTTAAGTTCCTCCAATCCTTCCCAGTTGTTTATACCAGCAGGAAGACGCTTGAAGATACCTGCATATATTGCACTGATAATTCTCCATCCAGCCTCACTGTCCAATGTGCATCCGGCAAGACAGTTGTTCATAGGAGCATTGACATTGGTTGTTGCCACAAGACGTGTCATCACCCTACTGTTAGATGAGTAGCATATGTCATATGAGTAGCATGACGGCATGCATACCACAAAACCACCTCCATTGATAGACATTACACCCGATGAGGGTTGAAGCATGATGGCTCCAGTGCGTGAGCCTTCAGAACCAGTCTCACCATCGGTGCCAGCACCTACGAACTCCTCAGAGGCCTCCGATGCAGGATAGTCGGGCATGATATCCGCATATACCAACTGAATGGGCTTACCCTCGGGATCGACTGCATAGTCGTTCTCGTTGATGACACCGATATATTTCTCTATCTTCTCGGCGGTGTCAAACCAAATCCAACCGTTCTCGTCAAGATCTGAAGCCTCGAATAAAACCTTCTTGTCGGTTTGTGTAGTATCATTCTCTCCTGGAGTTCCCTCACCCTCTCCTGGAGTAATAACTTCAGGACTTTGAGGTGTTTCCTCACCGTTCTCATCATTGCAAGAAACGAAGGAAAGCGCAACTGCTGCAGCTAAAACGTAAAATGCTCTTTTAATCATAGTTGTAAATCTTTTTATGTTATTACTATATTATGTGTTGTATGTTTGATGTATCAGTTCATCACACCTCTGCCCAACCGGGGTTTTGCTCTACGTCATGATACCTTATATCAGCCCATGGGATAGGCAGATAATACTGCTTCTCTTGGAACACACGAACTCTTCCTGGAAAACGACCATTGAGATTGTCTACCGTGTATGTTGTCTGTCCGTTATCAATGGTTATAATCATCTTTTTGAGTGGATTACTCTTTCCGTTCAATTTCTCTACTGCCGTGCCCCATCTGAAGAAGTCCCAATAGGTTGTCTCTTCAAAAGCCATCTCTATGCGACGTTCGTTGACAATCTTTTCCCACGTAATATCAGTGTGAGGCTCCATGTGTACACGTTGGCGTACATCGTTGACATAGCCCAATGCGGTAGTAGGATCACCCAACCGGAATGTCACTTCGGCATAGTCGAGCAGTGCCTCTGCATAGCGCCAGATGATGTAGTTTTGCGATGAGGCGTAAGTCTCATTGTTATCAACTGTTTGCCCCTCATCAACAAATTTTCCGAGATAATAGCCTGTCATGCTCACTGCAGCAGAAGTAGAGGTTCCGTATGGTGTGATGTCTTTTCCTTTTACACCATCGGTAGTCGCTATATCCATCACATGGTTGCGGAATTTAGCTCCGTTATATAGGATATTGGCATAGAATCGGTAGTCACGATTCTCATAAGGATTAGCAGCATCGTATTCCTTACCCTCACGCATACCATACTCCAGCACGTGGTTATGTGTCGGGGTATATGCTGCCGTTGTACCTGTAAAGAAGGGGGATGCAGCATCACGATCAAGCTTATGGCCGAACTTATTGGCATAGTCACCATCGTCAGAGTGTTGCACCTCAAAGATGGACTCTACGCTGTTCTTTGTCAGGAATATCTTGCGGTACTCGTCCTTTATGCCATCCTGCGTGGTTGCACTGATGGGGATAAGGTCGTATGCTTCGAGTTCAAAGAGGACTTCATATGCCTTTTTCGCTTCAGCAAGCATCACTGCGCTCTTGTCTTCTGTAAAACCAAGATAGGCCTTATCCTTATTCTGGAACGTAGTGCTTGATGCCCACAGATAGGTCTTTGCTATCAACATGAGGGCAGCACCGCGTGTTGCTCTGCCAAGATTGGCATTATCATGCTCTACAGGAAGTAAGTCCGCAGCCTTTTTAGCTTCACCCACAATGAACTCTACCATTTCATCGTATGATGCCCTCGGAAACGTCTCGGCCTTCTTCAGCGGGTCAAAGGTATGGTCTATGATAAACACGCCACCATAGCTGCGCCATAACATATAATAATAGTATGCACGCATGAAGTGAGCCTCACCGTCTATCCGTTGCTTCTGTGCAGGGTCTGCCACCGAACCATGGTTCTCAAAATAGGTATTTATGTATTGTATCTGGGTATAGTGCGACATCCAAGTGTTTTGCGCCCATAGGGTTATGCTCGATTCATTGGCTTTCAATATGTCGCCATATCCGGCATTGAACCAGTCTGTATTTCCCACACTAAGTTGATCTCCAAACCATGGAAGATAGTATCTGCTAATACCTTTAAGCAGGGCATGGGTAGGCACGAGCGTCTTATATCCGTGGCTCATATTACGATACCATCCGTTGACATATTCATCGAGCAGCATGCTGTTGTCCCATATCGTCTCTTCCGATATTTTGTTATATGGAGCATCATCAAAGAGACTGTTGCAGCTTGTCAGCGTCAGCAGAACTGTAATCCCAATGGCAACAAAGGATTTTATAGGATTCTGTTTCATCTTCTTATGTTGTGATACGTATTAGTATTAAAAGGTAAGATTGAGTGTCGCACCGTATGATTTCTGCACCGGATAGCCACGCAGAGACTCCGGATCCATATTCTTCAGATTCGAGATTGTGAATATGTTGCTGGCTTGGAATGCGATGCTTGCCGATGATATATCCAATCGCTGAATCCACTTTTTGGGGAATTGATAACCCACGTTGAGCGACTTCAGACGGATAAAGTTACAGTCTTGAATCCAGAATGTAGATGCCCGTCTGTTATTATCGTTCGTTGTTGCGAACTTGATCCTCGGATACCTTGCATTGGGATTCTCAGGAGTCCATGTCTCATACAGATGATAGCGTTGGAATTTCTGCAAGGTACTATTCTCCAAGGTGTAGTATTCATTCAAATCCTGCTTGTATCCATATTCGCCCTGAAACAATGCATTGATGAAGAAGCCGTTATATGAGACGTTCAGTTTCAGTCCGAGATCCATATCGGGATGCGATGAGTTTTTCACATAGATACGGTCATTGGCATCAATCTTCTTGTCCCCATTCTTGTCAACATACTTGATGTCACCCGGAGCAATGGTTGCATTGTTCTGCCCGTCCTGGTCAACACCATACTTACTGATTTCTTCTTGCGACTGGAACAGGCCATCTGCCTCGTACATCGTCCAGACTAAGCTGCTGCGCCCCTTGCGACGCAGATTGGGCAACTGCGCACTCTCGTCCCCAAAGTCGAGATATTCGTCATCTGACTTGGACAAGATAATCCCGACATTGTATTTCAGTTTGCCTATGGTATTGCGGTGAGTAAGCGTAAGATCCCATCCCCATGTCTTCAGTTTGCTAAAGTTCTGGCTGGGAATGTTACCATCGACACCTGTTGTCGGTGGGTAAAGATAATCAGGCGCTGATGTTATCTTGTCTGTCTCGTATCTCAAGAAATACTCGAAGGTCAGACCGATGCGTCCTCGCCAGAATCCGAGGTCTGTCGCCATATTGTAATCGTGTGTGCGTCCCCATGTCAAGTTAATATTAGGATTGCTTGACATATACAGTCCCGGACGGAAGTTACCTCCAATGTTATACCCGTAGTTGGTCGTCTCGGTATATGTTTTAAGGTAAGAATAGGCACCTACGAGTCCGTCATTTCCGAGCCATCCAGTAGAGAACCTCAGTTTGGCGTTGCTCAACACATCCTGCTCCCAGTTTTTGAAGAACGGTTCGTTTGAGATGGCCCATGCCGTAGCAAACGACGGGAAGAATCCCCAACGATGGTCTGGGTGGAAATTGTTGCTGCCATCGACACGGAAGCTGAACTCCGCGAAGTATCTATTGTCATATCCGTATTTCGCACGTCCGATGAGTGATGCACGCTGATTGTACATCTCGTCACCGTAGAGCTCTGCGGTCTGTGCGCTACCAAGTACCTCAGGATAGATACTCTTGTCGAGATTCGTACCATACATATATTGTGTGTGTGTACGCTGATAGTTGGTCACAACTGTACCTTCTACATCGTGTTTCTCATTGAATGTCCTCATATAGTTCATACCTGCTTCGTAGAGCTGGCTATCGAAGAAGTGGTCATCTTGCTCTAACGACACCTTGGCTGTGGGGTATACCGTATTTACATCTACGGCATAAGTACCTGTCGTGTTGTCGTAGGTATAGAGTGTTACAGGCTTGTCAAACGTAGTTTCTATGCGCAAATTATCATCGAATGTTCCACGAATATACATAGACAATCCTTTCACGAACGGTACCTCCCAATTGAGATTGGCCGTTACGGTATTCATCTTACTCTTGTTCTTCATGTATCCTCCTAAGCCCTCGATGGCTATAAGCGGATTCGAACCGTCGATGCTTGCCAAATCTCCGTTCTCGAATCTTACGACCTGAAGAGGAGAGAAAGCATAAGCATTGTCTATGGTATAGTAACTGCTGTTCTGCGCCTTTGTATGTGAACCATTCGCTGCGAATGAGAGTGTCAGTCCTTTGCCCAGTTCCGCATCGATTTTCCCCATGTAGTTAAGACGATTTCTCCCGATGCCACTATATAGTCCTTTGCTATCGGCATACCCCGTAGAAAGATAATACCTCACAGCCTTGTTTCCACCAGAGACAGAAACACTATGGGTAGTAGACCATCCTGTATTGTTGAGATAGCTCAGATAGTCTTCATTAGCATAGATGTTTGGTGCGGCATTGGTGCGTATCATCTCGAGTTGCTCCGGTGTATATGGCACAACTGTAGTTCCGGGAGTATTCTCTACTGCCTTGTTGAAAAGGAGTGCAAAGTCATACGCATCCAAGAAATCAGGCATCTGAGTGGCCTGTTGCAGATTGTACTGCCCACGATAGTTTATATTCACTTTCCCTCCATCCTTACCTTTCTTTGTCTGGACAAGGATGACACCGTTTGCCGCACGCGCACCATATACAGCAGCCGAAGCAGCATCCTTGAGGATGGTGACACTCTCAATATCATCGGGATTGAGATCGGAAAGTCGCATCTCGCCATCCGATGTTGTTGTCCCAAAACGTGGCACACCGTCGATTACAAGCAATGGCGCGTCATTTATTCCCCTAATTCGTATAGCCGACTCCTTGGCCGAGCTCGGATCGCCTGTTGACTGCATCACCTGCAGACCCGCAACCTGTGCTGTAAGTGCCTGATCAATGTTCATTGTAGGCATCATGAGTAGGTCTTCAGCCTTGATCGTCTCGACAGAACCAGTGATGGATGACTTTTTCTGTATACCATAACCTACCACAACAAGTTCATCAAGACTTTGCGCATCGTCTATGAGGGTAATACTCACCATACGCTGTCCTTTCTCTACATCTACTTCTTGCGTCTTGTATCCTATGTATGACACCGAAAGTGTAGCCCTCGCCTTGGGTGCGGATAATGTAAAATTCCCCTCAATGTCAGTAACAGTGCCAACTTTCTGATCTTTCCATTTTACATGTACCCCTATCAATGCCTCGCCTCCAGCATCAAGAACCTTTCCTGTAATCATGTCCTCTTGCGCTACAGCAAATGACATGTGACAAATGGCAAGAGTCAACGTTATTATAATGGATTTGATATTAGGCATAATCGTGTCTTGTGATGATATGTCTTCGTATTATTTTATTTTTTCAACGCACGCTCTATCTTGAGAATTTGATAATCGTAAAAATCTCTTGTCGTACCCTTTGATGCATTTCTATATAGCTTATATTTCTGCAATACCGCTTGCAGGCGCCCCATCATGATTGCTCCAAATTCATCTTTTGTCAAACTTGACACTCCAAGATTTATTCTTGCAAATGACTTTGTCCCGTCACATACGTGGTGACTGCATGGCATTGCAGCTTCAGCGTAGTCGTTATAGAACTCGGCATATTCATGCAATGAAGCACTTTTCACCGCAGCAGTTGTCTCTAATCCGAGATTCTTTATCATCTGTGCTATCGCTACACTTTGCAGATTCTTGTCTATATCGCTGAGCATCCCAGCCTTCGGCGCTGTGAAAACAGCGTTAGTGAAGTCGTTGAGGTAGTCATCGATAACATAATTCTTCTGCGGGTCGGCCTCACCTCCATCCTTCACCCTGTACAGCACTGTGCCATTGATGAGCGATGAGATGATTTGCGATCCCAACTTCTTGTTCGCATCCATGTTCAACTCGAACTTGTCGATGAGCGTCCTTGGAGTCAGCCATGTGTCGTATGTACGAGCCTCATTGACCAACCAAAGCATTGCCTTCTTCTGATATTCCTTTTCAATGTAGTGCTTTCCTGTGTCCTTCCCATCTCCTTGACGTATTTCTTCATATCTGATACCTCCTACATAGGGGATTACATGCTTGATGTATCTGCCATACTGCTTCGTCACCTCCATGTATATTTTCTCCATTTCATCGTATCGTTGGCCCTCTTCGAGTGTCCATGCCTCAAGGTTATTCACCAAGATTTTCAGGTTACTTATGCCATAATTGCTCGCTAAGATATGGTCATCGCCGAGGTCTTCAGTCTGGTCAGTCGGATCAACGGTACCGAGAAGCTGCTGTGCTCCGAACTCATACATAGGATCGTGCGCATACTTCGCTATCCAGCTGTCAAGCACGGGTTTTTCCTCTTCAGGAGTAGCAGCATCCTTGATGAGTCTGTATCCCCATTCGATAGCATAGATGTCGTATACACCGAGATCCGGTGGCGTCAGCTTCACGCCTCTCTCCAAATCACCAGGCTGCGCTACATAGTTGTTGCGTGCATAGTCCATGATACTTGGAGTAGTACCATACTTCTGTGTGAACTCCGGGTCACGCAGCTTCTCTACAGGATAAGAATAGCTTGCACCCATATTGTGCATCAATCCGAGCGTATGGCCAATCTCATGGGCTGCAGCATATTTGATGGCTTCGTTCATAATTTCATCACTGAACTTAGTGGTTCTGACCCTTGGATCGACTGTCCCGGTCTGTATGAATCTCCAGTTATGAAGCAACGACAGGATGTTATGATACCAAATGACATCAGCAGAGAGGATCTCACCGGTTCTTGGGTCGGTATAGCTGGGTCCCATGGCATTGGCGGTGTTTGTTCCTACATACCTGAAGCAGCTGTACCTCATGTCATCCGGGTCGAATATACTATCGTTCCGGGGATAGTCCCTTGCCACGATGGCATTCTTGAATCCTGCTGTTTCGAATGCGTAGTTCCACACCTCAATACCCTCTTTTATTGTCTGACGCCATTTCTCGGGGAATACGGTATCAACGTAGAATACAATAGGCTGCGCCGGCTCCACCAACTCGCCATTAAAATATCTTTCTCTGTCCTCCGGCTTGGGCTCCAAGCGCCAACGGTTGATATAGTTCTTTTCTTCTATACGGTCTGCCTCGGAGGAGAATATGCTCTTGTTGTCATAGAAATACCCCACTCTATTGTCTTGAAGACGAATAGACATAGGGTCTTCGGGCAACACGAAGAACGAGCGGTGTACATTGATGGAATAAGGTTTTTCGATGATACCTGTTGTCATAAATGAGAGCAAGGACTTGATTTCTATGTTTTTCTCAAATGCTTTCACCTCTCTTATTCCTGATGCCGTAGGTTGAAAAGTACCTTTTATTCCGTCGCTGTTACCTAACAGCTTTGCTATCGGATTTGAGTTTTTGATTGGGCTGATACACTTTTCGTTCGTGCCGAAGAATGCTGTGACATCAATCAAAACATCCGTACCTTTTGTTGCCTGAATCTTGAAGCCTTTCAGTACTGGGTCAAGATAATTTCTCTCGAAAGCCGGTGCTATCGGGTCGTTCTTGTCAATGGTGTTTATATGTTGGATTTGATGCATATAGACATTGCGGCTGTCTGTTGACAATCTGATGAGGATGGGATTTACATGCATCTGGCCAGCTACATAGTCACGTGTATCGCTTATAGAGGAGATACGGCTCGAGAGCATATAGGTGCGGGAGTATGCATCCTCCGGTATCTCAAAATAGACCTTACCCGTCTTTTCGTTGAAGTAGACATTAAAAAGGCCTTTGCAGACTGTAGCATCTTTAATAAGGTCGTTATAGGCAGACAGCGAGTCTTTCTTCAATACTGCTGTGAGTGAAGCCTTCTTTGCCTTTTTCTTTCTGGCATAAACTGAAGATGGCGCAGCTATCATAAGTGCCAATACTAATGTAATGCTTGATAATAGTCTCATAGTTCTGATCATTGGGGTTAATATTGTAAAATTCTGATTGATGCATTATTGCTTCAGCAACATAATCATTTTCAGCGCAAGGTCGAAGAACACCATCTTGGGATTCACATTTTGCTCGATATGACGCTGAGCCTCGCTCAGTTCGTCCATGATGCCGAAAATGTTTTTCTCGTTGACGAATGGGGCGAAGCGCGAGGTGAAGTTGGCCTCGTCGGTATTCATGTAGTTTATCTCTGGACGACGGAAGTTGCAGATGAAGCTTTCCCGAATCATTCTTTGGCAATATACGAGAAAGTTCTTCTGTGGTTCGCGGCCTATTCCTGCTACAGTCTCGGCCCATTGCCGCATACCTTTGAGGTCGCGTGCGTATGAGCGTCGCATGAGTGTCATGAAGAGCTCAATATGCTCCTTCGCGCGATTGCCAAGGTGTATTGTCTCCACCGCTTGCAACCAGTTTCCTGCCGAGGCATGAGCGATCTGGCGTGCATCGGCTTCGGTCAGTCCATACTTTTCAGTGAGTGCCCCACTGACAATACTTTCTTCGATGGGGCGTAGTGCAAGTCTCTGCACACGGCTCTGTATGGTAGGCAACAGCAGGTCAGGATTCTCCGCCAGAAGCAAGAATACAGTTTGGGCCGGCGGCTCCTCTATCATCTTCAGCAACTTGTTGGCACACTCCGTATTCATCTTCTCGGCCATCCAAACAATCATCACCTTGTAGCCACCCTCGCTTGATTTAAGTGTGAGCTTACGGATAATCTCTTCGCTCTGCGAGGCATAGATGAGCCCCTGCTGATTCTCCGTTCCAATAGAGCTCATCCATTGGTTGAGGTTCATGTAGGGATTTTCCGCTACGGCCTGACGCCACTTGTCGATGAAATCATCGCTACGCGGTGTCTTGTTGGAGTCTTTCTTATATATAGGAAAGGCGAAGTGCAAGTCGGGATGCATCAGTTTGTCAAACTTCTTACACGAGGGACACTCTCCGCAGGCATCCTCACCGCTACGATGCGCGCAACATAGATAACGGGCATATGCAATGGCCACAGACAACTTACCCGTACCCTCTGGGCCACAAAAGAGTTGTGCATGGGGTATGCGCCCTTCAGCCACTGCCGTACGCAGCATCCGTATAACGCTGTCCTGTCCTATGATGTCCTTGAAGTACACGTCGTGTCTCTAATTGTCCATATTACTACAAAGGTAGATATTTTTCTTTAATCCGACAAACAATGTGGGATATTCATGAAAAAACAGCAGGGTATACCATACCCGACAAGACATTCCTCTCATTGTCTCCCCATAAGGAAATCGAGCAATGAGATCATCACCAGGTCGCGGTCATATCGGCTACGTATTGCCTCGAAGGGGAATCCCAAAAGCACCGACCGGTAAGAATCGCTATAGGCTACAGCAGCGCTTCGCCGACTCTTCTCGTACACAAAGGGAGTAAAGGCGCCATTGATGGGCAGCAGCACTTCGGGACGTGTCACAGGATAGTGCTCAGGATTGATCCATCGTGGGATCTCCATCGTGGAACCAAGGCCATAAACCCCCAGTTCACTCCAGTCTGTGATACCCTCTTCATAGCTTGCGTGCAATACATCGTGCAGCAATGTCCGAGTGCATGGCCGCGCCCTGCTCTCCTCACCAAGGTACGATCCGCTCACCATCAGTGCACCTCCCTGTCGAGTATAGTTACTCAGGATAGCACACATGGCCGGACTGACGGCATAGTAGGTGGGTCGGCTGACAATGGCATCGCCACGCTCACGCTGCAATCCCATATAGACATCGATGACATCGAAGACATCGGGTCGTACAGTACCATCCTCGAAGGCTTGGCGCGAGCACGAGACAAAACTATACCCTGCATTCTTTATGGAGGCACCATGCACAACTGTATAGTCCATCGTATTGCCTGCCATGTAAGAGCCCTCCAGCTCCTCGCCACTGGCACCCATCTGTCGCGACTCGTCGTAGTGTCCCGTTTGTGAACGGTCGAACTCATATTGTAAGCCACTATAGGCAGTAGTGCCTCGGTAGGGTACACCAGGATCGGAAAGGAGATCAAAGCCGGCCCGCTCAGCCGTACATACCACAGCCGGCCCGTCGATGCGTTGGAAGCCGTTTACCACCAATACCCGGCCCTTGGGCTTGGCAGCGATATGTGCCGACAACACTTCGGAGGGGAAGCTTTCGCCGCCATGGTTGATGGCCGTAATCTTGAAACTGTACATGCGGTCGGGGTCGAGCGTAACCTCACAAGCCGTAGCACCGATACGTTGCCCATTGTCCCAACCCGTATCATCGATACGGGTGTAGAGGATATACCCATCGGGCAGAGCCGAAGGTTCTTTCGGATCCGGGGTTGCACGCCACGAGAGACGCACCTTGTTGCCTCCAGCAAAGCTGATGGCAAAGGCATGCACGGGAAGGGGCTGCACGGCATACCCCGTACCGTGCATCTCGGCAGTATAGCGCAGTATACCCTTGTACATAGCACGCGAGGCTGTGAACTTGAAGTGCGGGTCGTGGGCATAGCGCATATCGGTGAAGTTCTGATGCGAAAGGAGTTCGATGATACACGAAGGCACATGGGGCAGGCGCGACTCGCTGTAGTTCCTGTTCCACAGGGCACGGCGCGCAAGCCCGTCCGATTCCCTGACAAGATAAGACTGCACGATATCAGCAAGGTCGCGCGAAGTATGACGCGACATTGCAGCATACCCCAAACGGCCATTGTTGTGGTTAGTGGTATAGATACCGAGGGTACCCACCGTGGTATCGTCTTCACGAATGCCGGCATCGGTATGCAGCCCGAAGACAAGCTCGACAGGCACATGCAACCCTGCACTGTCAGGGCAGTAAGCCGACCCGCCCAACAAATGATTAGTCACGAGCGAACGGCAGTTGATGTCCTCGGCATAGTCTTTCGCTCCGTCATAGTTGGCATAGCACTTCACCGGAAACCCCGCCCATTGCGCATAGTAGCGCGCTCCTTCGTAGTAACGGGGCATCCGACTGGTATGTACGGTATCGGGGTCCCCTCGACTGACGATGGCAGACCCACCGCCAAAACGCACGGCATCAGCACTCACCACACCGGCATAGTCGCTTCGGTTGGTCAGCACGATCATCTGGTCATCGTGCTGACCGGACAGGAACTCGTAGGTTCCAAGATATACCCAGGTGCCGCCACCCATCTGCTGGTTCACCTTGACACGCGTACTGCCTCCGGCATGGAGCACGAGATACTCGGCATCGGGCACACTCGACGGATAGGTCTGATAGGCGACATATACGGCATACCAGCCCTTCTCGGGGATATCGGGGATCCATAGGGCAGCCCCCTCGGTACTCTTCTCGTGCGTAGCTGTACGCAAGATACGGCTCGTACCCTCACGGAAGGGGTTTTCTCCGTGGTGCAATACCCCCTGCGGAGTGGCAAACCCCATAGCACCGTTCTCCCACTTGGCCTTGCGGTGCTTCTCCTCTATATAAAGTCCACAGTCACTGCCATCGGCATCATTGTCAATGATGATGTCGTGAGGCTGGAGGTCGCGTTCGCGGGCACTGAACACCACAGCACCGGCATTCTCAAGCATAGGGATGAGGTAGGGTACCACGATGGATTGCGAGAGCAAGTCCTCGCGTGTGCAGTAGAGCGAGGGGCGCTGCCATTTCCAACGAGCCTCATCATTCTTATAATAGCGTCCATGACTGGGCGTAACGGCAAGATGACGCCCGGCAAGCCCCTTACCGATGGCGTAGGGACGAGAGATATGGCTCACCCAAGGGGCACCTTGGTGAGCCACATCTCCCCACAGGCGCGTATCGTCTTTCACCTTACGGTAGATGTTCGGAATAAGGTCATCAATGCTTCGCCCGTCTACCAGCACAGTGATATCGTAATAGTTGACCGGACCGGGCAACACCTTGCGCAGGTCGCTGTATATCTTCTCTGTAGTCTCCGGACGGAAGGGCTGGTAGGCAAAGTTGGCATTGGCGTGGATGGTGAGTGTTTTCTTCTTGGGGTTGAGCTGGAACCGTACGAGCTTGCACGTGCCCACCTCCACATCGGGCGATTTGTAATGACTGAAGTATGCCTTCAGTCGCTTCTCTACCGTCCTGTGCTGCGACTGCGCCGATACATGGGCCAGAGAGATGACAGATATCAAGAGCGTATATACTATTCGTTTCATCATAATCGGTGCCAAAGATACGAATAAGCGAGCGAATAAACAACGTTTATTCCCCGCTGGCGCAAAGGATCTTCGCGATTTATCGCAAAGTTACGAAAAAAAAAACAATTGATACGTGCCATATGTTATGCTGCCGTATATGAAAAGAATCTTCCCGATAATGATGGCAGTATGGCTATGCTCCACATTCGCAGGCCATGCACACCATAAGTCTGATTCCGTAGTGTCGCGCCCTAAGGTAGGTCTGGTGCTGAGCGGAGGTGGTGCCCGTGGTGCAGCTCATGTAGGGGTGATACGCCTGATAGAGGAGATGCAACTACCAATCGACTATGTTTCTGGTACGAGTATGGGTGCTATCATAGGAGCACTGTATGCAACAGGCTATACGGCCGATGAAATGGATTCGCTCCTTATGGCACAGGACTGGAAGATGCTGCTGAGCAATGACATCCCGCGCAAGATGCAACCTTATGCACTGCGTATAGCCAAGAAGAGGCACCAACTGAACATACCTTACAGGAATAGTGTACCTGCTGACAATTCGGTACACTATCAAGATGCAGATATAAAGGTACGGCGAAACGGCCTTCGCGCTTTTCCCAAGATGTTGGCCCGTCCCGGACTCATTGATGGACAGAACCTGCTGAACGAGTTTACGAGACTTACTTTTGCTCATCACGACTCGGTGTCGTATAGCCAGCTCCCTCGGCCGTTTGCGTGTGTAGCGGCCGACTTGGTGACAGGAGAAGGTGTAGTGCTTGACCACGGGTATCTGGCAGAGTCGATGAGGGCAAGCATGTCAATCCCCGGAGTATTCTATCCGGTATACAAGGGTAATCAAGTGCTTGTCGATGGGGGTGTTGTGAACAACTATCCTGTAGATGTGGCACGCGATATGGGTGCCGACATCATCATTGGTGTCGAGCTCAATACGGGAGTGTCAACAGTAAGTGAACTGCACTCTTTCTCCTCCGTTTTCGAGCACCTTATCGGGACGTTGGGAACTGAGCTGCACACAAAGAATGTACGCAATACTGACGTGCTCATCCGACCGCTCTTGAAAAAGTTTCCCGTGATGAACTTTGATACGCTCAACCTGCGCCAGCTGGTCGATATAGGGTACGCAACAGCCCTGCAGTGCAAGCCACAGTTGGATTCGCTGAAGATGCTGTTGGCCTGTCTCCCTGGCGATGAGGCTGTATCGTTCGAGCCCCTTCCTGCAGACACCTCATTGATACGGATTGACAAGATTTGCGTGTCTGGCTATGATCCTACTGCCATGATGTCGCTGCTGTCGCAATATGGCATTGATGAAGGAGGAGCATCGAACATCAATACGTTGAGTACTGCCATTGAGCATATCTACGGTACGGGTACCTTTTCCTCAGTACAGTACCATCTGCTGGGAGGCGCTGCCGATACCCTGCAGCTCCGCGTGGTCCCCAACCCCTCCAGTCAGGTGAAGCTTGGCTTCCGTATAGATTCTGAGGAGGCAGCAGCGGCACTGCTCAGTATCGGTGTAGACCATCTGGAGCTGTCGGGGCCTAAGCTCGATTTCGCCACCCGCCTCAGCATCAACCCGTGGGCCATGGCCCGTATCGCCTATGCATGGCCCGACAGGTTTCAGCTGAGTGCCTCGGTGAAGTACTGGTTCTCCGATGTCAACCGCTTCTATGACAAGAGCGGCCACGCTTTCAGCTATCACTTCTATGGGAGCGACGTCCACCTCTCCAATCTCTTCTCGCGCGCTTACGACCTGCGTATGGGTGCCCGCTACGATCACTTTCTGGTGCGCAACTTGGTGCGTAGCGAAGTGGAGGAGCACAACTATACCGATACACAGAGCCACGACTCCTACACCAGTCTCTACCTGCGGTTGCGTAACGATCTCTACGACGCGCCCTATCTTCCCACACAGGGCTATGCCTATGGACTTGAGGTTGCCTACAACATAAAGAACCGGGGGCGTACGGCGAGCAACTTCTGGTCGTTGCAGGCCGAGGCTTCCGCTCTCCTCCCCTTGGGCGACGCTACGGCCCTGCACCCCGCTTTCTATGGGCGTTCCCTATGGGGCGATGCCATCCCCATAGTCTATGGCAATGCCATGGGCGGTTACCTCCCTGGCCGCTACCTGAGGCAGCAGCTCTCCTTCGTAGGGCTTACGGGGTGCGACTTCATGGAGCGTCACTTAGCCATTCTCCGCATGGAGCTGCGCCAGCGCCTCCTCCCGGACCTCTATCTTTCCGGTATCGTGAACTATGCGTATGGTGCAGACCGCCTCTCCCACGTCCGCGATGGGCAGGGAGTATGGGGCATAGGGTTGCAGTTCTCCTACGCCACCGCCATAGGTCCCCTCTCGCTCTGTACGCACTGGAACGACAGCTATCATCGCTTCGGGGCCTATTGCAGTTTCGGGTTTGAGTTCTAAGGACAGATTCTTATAGAAGATAAGTTATAGACTTGTCTTTTCCGTTTCTTTTTTATACATTCGCAGCAGATTAACTTTAGAAAAACACAATCATGAAAAAGACTACTCTCCTACTCACCCTTTTGGTGACATCATTAGCTCTGGTTGCGCGTTCTTATATTCCTACGGCTGATAGCACCTATATCATTCCTGATGATACAACTACGGTAATTCCTCCGGTGACTCCTCCATCGGAGGAGGATGCGCAGCCTGAGACTCCATGGGAGGAAGCGGATACTCTGGCGAGGAAGAACTTCACCCCTAATGCCGAGGTGCTCAACCTTCGTGTAGGCGATACCTTCCAGCTGCAACTCACTTGGGACTATCCTGAGAGTGAGGCCATGTACTCCCGATATGTGACCTATAGCTACAATGAGCAGGTGATATCCATCGACAAGGATAGGCTCATCACTGCCCGCAAGGCAGGCGAGACAGAGGTTAGACTCTACTGCCGGGGCATAGAGAAAGGGTTCAAGGTCATTGTCAGTGAGGGTAATCCCACATCGGTGCAGCAGCGGGGCCAGATGACACTCCCCTTGGGTGAGTTCTGCGACAATCGGGGAAACGACTTCAGTGTCACGCTCACCGCTGACACCCTGCGCCTGCAAGGTACATTCTGGGGACATGCCTGCATCCCTTCGGAGCTGAGCTACGAGATACTCGACGGCACGGCCTACTTTACCATATACACCAACCATGAGGACTCCACATGCACCGACGGGTACCGTGGCACTTTTGCCATATCGCAAACCATCGACGTAAGGTTTTCCGGCTGTGTATCCGAAGCCTACAATGTATACATCAACAATACGCTATCATCCATCTACGTCGCACCGGAACAGAAAGCCTATTACGTCCGCACCTCAGGCATCACCATTCCCGAGACAGAGCCATCGGGCAGCCCCTACCTCATCACCGATGGGCTGCAGTGGGCCAAATGTTACAATTACTATCCTGGAGATTATAGGTCTGTTGCATACGAGTTGCGGGGTGACACTATCATTGATGGGAAATCCTATAAGAAGGAGTGGAGTACAGACTGGGAAGACCTCTCACACATGGAACTCACCGGTAACTTTATGCGCGAGGAGGCGGGAAAGGTGTATCGCAAGTCGAAGAACAGCAACGAGTACCTCTGGTTTGACTATGAAGCAAACATAGGTGATACCATCTTTTATGACGATTGCTTTGTGAAAGTGATAGGGCATAGCGACACGACGATTGTCTGCAATGGAGTAAGTCGCACCTACAAAGGTGTGGAGGTACAGGTGGGAAGTATTTTTGGCAGCGACACAGATTATGAGTATAGCCTCGTCCCTGGGTATGTGGAGACCTTCTATGAGGATTTAGGCTTGTTCAGGAATGGCGATGTTGTAAGCGACCCGAGTTTCTTGACTACTGGTGGATGGATTGAACTACTCTGGCTGAAGCGTGACGGCACGATGCTCTACCAACAGGAAGAAGGTATTCTCTGGCGTGATAATACCAGCATTAAAGGAATCAATGCAAATAATCCCGATGCTCCCTACTACGACCTTCAAGGCCGCAAGGTGGCAAATCCTACGCGTGGTATCTATATCAAGGATGGCAAGAAAGTCTTAATGAAGTAGATGTGTTATATGGAACAATATTATGAGACACCATCGATTTATATTATCAGTCCTACCACCTCCAAAGGTGAAATTTGAAAAGAATATATCTGTACCAATTGGAGCTTCATTTGAAACTCGCAATGAAGGCTGTGATTTGTAAACTGATGAAATAATGGTTTAGTATAAGATAAATAATGAAAAGAACAACTGTTTTTTTGCTGATACAGATTTCCTTGTTTACGGCTTTTGCCGTAGAGAGGGGAAAGTCCGCAGAATATTTTCCTATTGGAATGAAATGGAAAGAGGTGCTCGCAACTCCTGGAATCCCATTGGATACAGTCACAGCGACTCTGTATGAGATTGGAGGTGATACACTCATTGGGACTGTGAGATACAAGGAGGTGTTTCGGAATAATGAACAATGCAAATTATGGATTCGCGAAGAAGGGCAAGTCGTGTGGTTATTGACAGGTGAATACCCGACCGAAATAAAGTTGTATGATTTTGACTGGGATAGGAAGGAGAGTATTGTAGAGGTTCTTAGGGAAAATGGAGAGAATTTTGAACTTTGCTCTGTTTCAATCAATACTGATGACCGCAATACGACCTGTATAGCTACATTCTCTTACGAATACATATCAGAGCATGATGGAACGCTTATCCGTGGAGTTGGTCGCGTGAGTGAGCTTAACAGGAATGCGTGCCTATTAGGTTATAAACTTCCCGAGGTAATGCTCCCTGGGTTGGAATATCATAAGATTTTATGGATTTCTCGTGATGGGGAAACGGTGTTTCGCTCCAATGATTCAAATGAATGGATAGATTCTATACCTAAAATATCTGAATCCGACCAATTTATTGACGACAGATATTTAGGGTTTATGTTGTATGAGAACGGCGAGTGTTCCTATTACACATTGTATGGCAAATGTACAATAGATGGCATCGACTACATCAAAGAGGATAATGGACGCTACTGCTATCGCCAAGAAGGGAATAAGGTTTATTGCTATTCACTTGCAGAGCAGAAGGAATACTTGGTTATGGACTTTGGCCTGAAGGTTGGCGATGTCTTCACATTATACGATGGTTGTAATGTCGTGGTAGAGCAACAGTCCGATACCCTGTTGACATGCTGGAATGCCCAAAAGACCTGTAAGAAACTCCATTTGCGAGGTGTGGAACAGCCCGACTTTACGGATGTGTGGATTGAAGGTGTTGGTTCGCTGCGCTACGGTATCAATCCCCCAAAAGCAGAAGAGACTTATTTGCTTCATAGTAGCCTCTATATGGGAGAGGGAAGCAAGGATTACAGTGACTGCCGTACATTCATCTTCGAGTTCCATAAGGATGACTTGCATGCTACGATGGTAACGTTGGGCGAAGAGATTCATGAAGATGCATTTTCTGACTACAACGAGTATATGGAGGCTCATGAGAACAAGTTGTTGACACTTGACTTAAGGGATGATACACTGCATATAGGCGGATATATCGGGACCTATTGTGAACAGGCTCTATATCTCTTGATTGAGGAAGGTGTGGGCACTATATATATAATGTCTGTACCATTCCCTTTAGACCCCGAGGCAGATTGCCTTTCAGTCAATGCCATAGATCTAAGGATTCCTGGCTTCGCTCAAGAAAGCTATATAGTTAACTTTTGGGGACGTACCTATCAGATATCACGGAACGAGACTTCACTGACTACATTAGAGCAGGAGAGCGAAGTTGTTCCTTACCATGACCTCCAAGGCCGCCCGGTGGCAAATTCCACACGTGGAATCTATATAAAGGATGGGAAGAAAATGGTGGTTAAATGAGCGCAGAGGAAAACTTTTTATTAAATAAACGAGGTATGAAAAGATTAGTATTCGTAAGCATTTTAGTTATTTGCAACTCTATTGGTAAAGCAGAGCATCGTTTTTTCCCTGCCAATAGTATCCGCTGCCTCAATGCTATGATATTTAATTACGCAGAAGATGAAGAAGGTAATATGATTAAAATTTCTCCAGACACTGTATATCTTGAAATGTGGACAGGAAATGACACAATAGTTGACGGTAAAGAGTGTGTGGCTTTATGGAAAGAGATAGGGCGAGACATGTCTGAATATGGATACTATGTAGATGTTAAGCCCAATGTTCCGTTGTATGACGGTGTTGTTTATGAAGCAGAAAATGGCTATGTGTATTTCAAATCTCGGCACAACAATAGTGATTGGACAATCCTGTATGACTTTTCTGATTCTGATTGGGAGATAGGTGATAGCCTGTATATTTTTGACGATGAGTTCGACGGCCCTTTTTTTGAGGTGATTAGAAACCTGTCAACCTACACATTGTTTAACGGAGAGGAGGTACCTGTTGCCAACGGCTTGATGTATGGCATCGGATATGACTACAGACCATTCTTCACTCCTATGTATGAGGTTAATGCATATTCGCCTGAAGAGATTCCTGTCGAGTTTTATCGTGATGGCGTATTGCTATACCAGCGATTCAAAAGAGGGAATCCTCATAGTGGAATTGACACGACTTCTCAAACATACTCTTACGATTACTACGACCTCCAAGGTCGTAAGGTCGAGAACCCTACACGCGGTATCTATGTCAAGGATGGCAAGAAAGTCTTAATGAAGTAGATGTGTTATATGGAAATGGTGCTATAAAATCTAAGAATATGAAAAAAGTATTACTTGTTTTATGCTGTCTGTTCTCTTTTGCATTATGTAATATGGCACAGACTGAAATCGTATTGGTGTGTGAAAAGGAAGGAGATTTACCTACACTATTAACCGATGAGATTAAGCAAAAAGCTACAAGGTTGGTTATTAGCGGAAATGTTTCTACCACAGATATAAAAGCAGTAGATGAGTGCTCAAATCTTGCCGTATTGGAACTGAGCAATGCCCTTCTCAACACCATCCCTGAATATGCTTTCTGCAATCTACAGCTTGATAGCATACATCTTCCTAAAAGCATTAAACAATTGAGCATCAATGCATTTGATAGCTTATCGGAATTTGTTCGACAACAATGTGTTATTGTTGTTACAGGTAATTTCCCTGAATTGGTCAATCCAATACTTCCGTTTGAGATGTATGAGACTCCCATAGTATTCCGGCTCGCTAAAGAGAATACAAAATATGTGGAGGTGTTTGATTTACCATATAATGAGTATCACGATTTTTCTCATGTATATACGTTGTATGATCCCTTCATCTATTCTGCCGATATGGATACACTCTATAAAGCCCAAATGTGGAGTATCGGAGAAGATGGGATTCTTATAGACGTTGAGCACATAGCCAGTTATGCCTTTGCTTATAGCTATGCACAGGACTATACCTTCTCTGACAGACTGAAGACCATAGATGCACATGCCTTTGATTTTATGATTGAGCTCTATTGTGACCATATAGGACAACCTCGGCATGAGGGTTATATTTATGGGAAACTATATTACTTCGGTGAGTCTATGCTAACTTTCATGGGGAAACTCCCTCCCACGCTAAATGGCCAAGTGTTTTATTCGCCTTTAGAACGAAATCATATATTTAATCAGTATGGGCCATCTTTCTGTTCAGTCGGTATTGTTGCCCCCGATGCTAAAGATTATCTGCGGTCAAATAGTCAATGGTATAATGAAGGGAAGATATTCCATTATCGCGACTATGACACGCGCGCACCATATAATAACTATTACCCAGATGAAGAGATGCGGACTTTTGATTTCAATGCAAAGAAATGGTTTGCAGGTCTTATGTCAGAGAGAAGCGTGGATGCTCAATTAAACGAAGATGGATCTGCCGTGCTGAACATCTCTGGCGATATAGCTTCTTCATATACTTTCATCGTATCTGAAGACGGTGCTGTAGACACTATCTTAAGCCCTGCTCCTGAATGGGAGTGCTATACGATACAGTTTGCGTTGACAAACGAAAAGGGAGACACTATACATCAGGAATCTGTGGAGTGTTGCCCGAAAGAAGCGATAGACTTGTCTCTGCCAATCTGCGATGTGCCTGAGATTGGGGTCTTGAAACTTTCGGTAAAATACGAAAGTCCATTGTATGGAATTTCCCCTTGGTGCATGATTGAAGATATTGATTTATATGGTAGTGGGATTGTTTCAATGGAGAAAGATAATGATTTTCCCTACTACGACCTCCAAGGTCGTAAGGTCGAGAACCCTACACGCGGTATCTATGTCAAGGATGGGAAGAAAGTTGCGATTAAGTGAGCGCAGAGGAAACTTGTTTGGCTATGATAAGCGATTAACGTATATAAAACGAGTTTCCCCGAAATCAGCTGACCAGCTGACCGAGTCCATGCAACTCATTGTAGTACAATATATAACGTAGGTCAACCCTGCTGACTGGGGTTGACCTATGTTGACCTTGCAAGCTACTGTCCTCTTCATTTTTCACCCTTCACTCTCCACTACCTCGTATACTCTACGATTGCCTATCTTGGTGCGCACCACACCGAAGGAGCGCAGCTCGGCACCGAAGTTCTGGCGACACACGCCACGCATCGTCCTCGGGTCGAGGCCGTAGAGGTGGTCATAGATCTCGGCTGCCGAGAGCAGCTCGGGCTCCTCACCCTCACGGGGCAAGCGATAGTGGGCGAAGAAGAGTTCCTCGAGGGGCAGCGAACGGCGGTAGCCACGGTTGCGCAGCTCGATGTCGCGCACCTCATCGTCGGTGAAGTGGTGGCGCTCGCCATTATCCAATAGGTGCAGGCACTGTGCATACAGCTGCTCATACTCGATGGGTGTGGCCACATCGATACTCTCCATGATCTCCACACAGAGGAAGCGGCGGCTACCCGTGGGGTCGCTGAGCAGGGCATCGCTGTTGCTGGTGCCGATGAACGAGGCGATGCGCGGCAATACCGAGGCATTCTTCTCATACGCACGGCGTATGCTCAGCGTGGTCATCTGCATCAGGTTCTTCAGCGTGCTCTGCTTGCGCGGTGAGTAGCGGTCAAACTCATCGAGGTTGATGAGCAGACAGTCGGCCAGCTTGCGCTCACACTGTCCCTCGGCCGAGAGGTCGAAGCTGTCGGTATAGAGGTAGCGCAACGCCTCGGGCAGCAGCAGTCGGCAGAAGGTGCTCTTATGCAGACCCTGACGGTCGCTTATCAGGAGTGGTGCCACACTGTTGGCAAACACGGCATCTCCTCCCCTCGCCTGGTGCACGAAGGCCAGCATCCAGCGGCAGAGGTAGCCCACCATCGTCTCGTCCTGGGTGAGGCGCTGCATCAGGGGAGTCAGTCGGTCGGTGCCGTCCCACTGGGGCAACGCATCGAGCCATGCCGTCACGGGGTGGTACTCCTCCACGTGCATCGACTCCACCACAGCCTCTATGCCGCCCATCCACCAGAAGTCCACGCCCTCGGCCTGCAGCTCGCATAGCCAGGTCTTGTACACACGTTTCGTCACGGGGAGGTAGGGCACATCGTCCGCAGTATCCACAGCGCGGTACTCGGTGCGGCCCGTGAGCACATTGTATCGCAAGTAATACTTGGCC
>JAFQLT010000063.1 GCA_017396545.1 Bacteroidaceae bacterium
ACAGCTACCTGCGCCGACAGATGCGCCGTGCCGACAAGCTCTGCGCTTCCTTCCGCTATTACCATCCCTTCCACGACATCTTCGACATAGCCCGCGAGGCCAGCCACGTCATCAACCTCAACACCCAGTTTGGCGAGGGATGGCTGCTCCCCGCCGAGGTCATCGGTGCCGTGCGCAGTGGCGCCACCCATGTGGTGAGCCTGCAGCCCTTCGGCTGCATAGCCAACCATATCGTGTGCCGTGGTGTGGAGAACAAGCTCAAGCGCTACCTGCCCGAGCTCAACCTGCTCTCGCTCGACTTTGACAGCAACGTGAGCGAGGTCAACGTGGTAAATCGCCTGCTGCTCTTTGTGGAGGACCTGGAGTAGCAGAGAGGGAGGGACAGTACTCGCTAAAACGATTTACGAGGAGTTACGAACTGCATCTTTGCACCTCAGTCACCGCAGGGGATGACGGCAAACATGAAAAAAAACGGGCACATTCTTTCCTTGTTCGGCAAAATGCATTACTTTTGTGGTGTTAAAAGATGTAAATGAAATGATGCCTCCCATTATCTCCCCCATAGAAGTAGAGCTGCTCAAGAGCGAGCTTAACGACAAAACCTTTTTGCGCACTACCAACCGTGGCGACAATGAGCTCTATGTAGTGAACAACGAGACCGCTCCCAACGTATTGCGTGAGATAGGCCGCCTACGTGAAGTATCGTTCCGCGCCGTAGGTGGCGGCAGCGGCAAGGACTGCGACCTCGACCACTTCGACCTCGAGGACCCCGCTTGCTTCCAGCTCATCGTATGGAACCCCGAAGCCGACGAGATTATCGGTGGATACCGCTTCACACGCTGGAAGATGGCCTCATTCCATCCCAACGGACAGCCCTATGTGAATACCGAGCACCTGTTCGACTTCTCACAGAAGTTCCTCGACAACGAATTCCCCCACTGCATCGAGATGGCCCGTGCTTTCGTGCAGCCCAAGTACCAGAGTGCGGCAGGAGGCCGCAAGGCCCTCTTCGCCCTCGACAACTTGTGGGATGGCATCGGCGGACTCATTGCCACTGACCCTACGGTGAAGTACCTCTCGGGCAAGGTCACCATCTACAGCACCAGCCCTGAGATGAGCCGCAAGGCGATGGTCTACTACTTGGACATGAGTTTCGGCGACCGCGAGGGGCTCATCACCTCGAAGAACCCCGAGACCTGCACTCCCGAGCAGGCGGCCTTCTTCAAGGAACTGTTTACCGGTGCCGACTACAAGGAGAACTATGCCATCCTCAACAACTACGTCAAGTCCTTGGGCGACACCATACCGCCCTTCATCCACCTCTACATCGGTCTGTCATCCACGATGAAGACCTTCGGCACCACTTTCGACCCCGACTTCGGCGACTGCTACGACACGGCGATGATCATCACCACGGACGACATCTACCCCGACAAGCGCAAACGCTATGTGGAGTCCTACGAGAAATGCAAGGTGAGGAAGGTGTGAAGCACATGCGTGCACAGGCAAGAGAGCTACAGTATGTATGCACAGGAACAGATAAAGCCCTATAAGGGCAATGCCCATAAGCGCGAACAGGTGGAACTGCTGTTCGACAACATCGCCCCCACCTACGATACACTGAACCATACGCTATCGTTTGGTTTTGACCGTTGCTGGCGGCGCAGGGCGGTGCGCACACTGGCGTCCTGCAAACCGCAGACAGTGCTCGATGTGGCTACCGGGACGGGAGACTTTGCCCTACTGATTGCACGCAGGTTGAGGCTACGCCGAGTGACGGCAGTGGATATCTCGGAAGGGATGATTCGGGTGGGGCGCGACAAGGCTGCCCGCGAGGGGCTGCACGATGTGGTGCGTTTCCAGAAGGAGGACTGCTGTAACCTCTCCTTTGAGGACGGCAGCTTCGATGCGGTCACCGTGACCTTCGGGGTGCGCAACTTTGAAAACCTCGATGCCTGCCTTGGAGAGATGCGGCGTGTGCTCCGCAAGGGCGGACATATGGTGATGCTCGAGTTGTCGTATCCCCACCGTAAACTTTGGCGTATGCTGTTTGGCATCTACTCCAAATTGGTGATGCCTGTCATCGGGCGGCTCGTCTCGGGCGACGACAGTGCCTACACCTACTTGTCCGAAACGATGAAGGCCTTTCCGCAAGGCGAGACCATGAGCGACATACTGCTGCGAAACGGATTCGCCCAGGCTTCGTTCCGCAGACTCACTATGGGAATATGCACCCTATATGTCGCAGAGAAGTAACCGACAACCCCCAAAGAACTATAAAACCTTAAGAACAACATGAAACATTCAATGAAAGACTGGCTCTTTGCCACCCGTCCGTGGTCGTTCCCCGCTTCGGCCATGCCTGTACTCGCTACATTTGCTTATATGACCTGGGTATGCAGCCTGTATGGCATGTCCATCGACTGGGTAAGCGGTGTGCTCGCCATCGTGGGCATCGTCTTCTTCCATGCCTCGGGCAATATGCTGAGCGACGTGCGCGACTACAAGAAGGGAGTCGATGCAGGGCTCAACCACATGCCACTAGTCAACGGTTCGTTCCGCCCCAAGGAGTATGTCACCTTCAGCACAGTACTCTTTGTGCTGGGCTGTATCATCGGCTTCTACATCATGAGCCGCTGTGGCTGGCCGCTACTCTATGCTGCCGTCTACGGTGCCTTCTTCACGCTCACCTACGCCACGTTCAAGTACTATGCCCTGGGCGACCTTGTCATCTTCCTCTCTTATGGCGTGATACCCATCTTGGGCACTACCTACGCCACTATCAGCGAATACTACTACCCCGCCCTTGTGCTGGCCCTGCCCATCGGACTCATCACGGTGGCTATCCTCCATGTGAACAACACGCGCGACATCGAGTCGGACCGCACGGCGGGCATACGCACCCTCGCCATGCTCCTCGGCAAGCGGGCTTCCATCAACCTCTACGTGTTCGAGGTGTACTTCCCCTTCGTGCTCGTCATCGCCACCGTCTGCTGCGGCTGGCTACCCTGGTACAGCCTCATCGTGCTGTTGGCCTTCCCCAAGGCCCGCGCCAATGCCCGCACAGTGCGCAGCTCACGCAAGTTGGGCAACGAGTGCCTGAACATGATGGATGCCGCCACCTCGCAGCTGCAGCTCATGTTCAGTCTGCTGCTGGCTGTGTCGCTGTTTGTGGCAGCCTTGTTTTAATTGACTTAAGTTTCGCAAGCGAAACTTTGTTTTAGGAGATAAAGGGAGTAAAAGGGAGTTAGAGGGAGATAAATGCCAAATGTAAGGGAGTTAAAGGGAGTTAAAGGAGATAGACTCCGCTTTGCTCCGTTAAGGAGTTAAATGCCAATAGCTATTACGCGCGAAAGGACAAGGTTATGACAAGAAAGATAAAGATGGGCAAAATGGTTGGAGAAGGGGCTAAACTTTCAATTTTTAATTTTCAATTTTCAATTTTTCTCGCCGCGCTGCTGTGGTTCCTCATGTTCAACCCCTGGATAACGCTGCCAGTGGACTTCTGGACGATGATGACCGCTTCGGGCTGCATACTCCTCGCCCTCTCTCTCTGTCTTGACCGCAGCTGGGTGCAGGACATCAAGGTATCGTGGAGCGGACTCCTGCTCGGCATCGTGCTTGCCCTTGCCCTATGGGGTATCTTCTGGGTGGGCGACAAGGTAGCCACCTGGATGTTTCCCTTTGCGCGTCCTCAGGTCGACACCATCTATAGCATGAAGGACTCGCAGAGCGAATGGGTCATCGGGTTACTCCTGCTCTTCATCATCGGTCCCGCCGAGGAGATTTTCTGGCGAGGTTTCGTGCAGCGCGGTATCAGTGTGCGCAGTACGGCCAATGTGGCATTCATCGTTACGTTGCTCATCTACGGACTGGTACATATCTGGAAGTTCAACTTCATGCTCGTAATGGCCGCCCTCGTCTGCGGCTTCGTGTGGGGGCTCGCCTACCGCCTATGGCCCAAGCAACTCTTCGCCCTCATCGTGTCTCATGCCGTGTGGGACACGCTGGTCTTCGTGGTATGGCCAATCTGAAATTGTCACTCATGCGACTGAAGGATTCAGGTTTTATCACCGGCTTTGAGGAACAATCCAGCCTTCTCTATTAACATAACCAAGCCCTATCCTCTCATGAAGTGGAGAGGAAATTATTCAAACTAAAGACAAGTCCCCCTATTGGGTTACAAAGAATCAGAGGTCGGCACCTACGGTGCTAACCTCTGATTCTTTGTAGCCTATAGCGATTCAGAATGATGTTGTATAGTCACTCGTGCTACATCTGCCTACCGCTACGAAAGTGTTACTTACTTATCGGATTACATATTTCTTGCCGTTGACGATGACGATGCCCGAGGTGGGGAGTGAGTTTAACTTCTGCCCCTGCAAGTTGTATATACCCTCGTTCACCTCTTTCTTAACAGCAGCCTCTACACTGGTATCATTCAGCGTGATGTTCGGGTTTTCGAGGATATAAAATACCGAGCCGTGGTCGCTCCATGTCCAGTTGCGCACAGCGATAGTGGCTTCGTTGGTCACGATGCAGGCAAAGTAGGTAGAACCATCGCTATAGCTACCACCAGCGTGGATGCCAAAGGTGCCGTCACCGTTGTCGCGGATAGCGTCGAGAGCGGTCTTCTCTGCGGTGAAGATATAATCTCTATCCTTGCGAGTGACATACTCCTTCTTGGCTGGCTGGTACAGGTAGTACTTGCCGTCTTCAAGAACAATCTGCCACACGACTGTCACATCAAAAGGGCTCACCTCCTCTTTATAGATGTTGGCAACTGCACTGTTTGAGGTCTCTCCGTTGTGTGAAGTATTGGTCACGCCACGCAAGCTGAGGTAGGTGTCAGTGATGGTAGAGTTCCACGCCAAGTAACCCTCACCGCTCTTGGCCTTGATTTGATAGAACGCATCGTTCTTGAGTTCAGAGATTGAGGAGATCTGACGACACTCCTCAATCTTCTTGTACTCTACCTTCACTTCGGCCTTGGCACTGTTGATGGTCACTTCGTAGGTGTATCCTTCGACAGGTGTCACTGTAAGCTGCTCCTTGCTGAAGAATTGGGTCACATTGAGCACATCGCCATCCTCAACCTTAATCTTGCCATACGATACGCTGCCCTGGCCATTCCCGCCTACAATCTCTACCGTATAGTGCCATACCTGCTGCATGTCACCTGCGATGCTTACGTGGCTTCCGCGCATGTATTCTGCGGGAATGGTATAGGTGCCGTCGGAATTGATCTCGTCGAACGGAACAACTACCTTAATCCAGTTGGGGTTACCGTTCTCGTCGAGTTGTTCCTTGACATTTACGTTGTAACCATACTTAAGGGTGAAACCGTACTGTACGAAGCCCTTCTCGGGGATAATCTTCACGGTGAGGGGAGTGTTGTAGTCCATCTCATAGTTCTGCAATGCTCTTCCGTCGGCTGCCAATACGATGTCTCCATTGAGCTGTGAGGCGTTTACGGTGACCTTGGGACCATGCACGTCGAGTGTCACGTCCACGATGCCACCACCGTCAGAGATGAGCGTGTTGCCGCCTGCGGGGTTGATGCTGTTCCAGTCTACCTTATAGCGCATACGGTAGAATCCGTTGGCTGTGCCTTCGGGTATGGTGAATGCGGGCACGCCACCTGAGATGGTATTACCATTGGCAGTGGTAGAGCCGTCACTCTTGTACCATGTGCCATCGATCTGCACGGCGCTGTAGCTTGCCACATCGCTATCCTGGGCAGGGGTGCCATTGCTGTTGAGGGCATCCTTGAAGAGTCCGTCGTTGCCCCAGTCCACATAGGTATAGGCACTCATCCAGTTGCCCGAGTAGGCGAAGGTGGGCTGCACCTGAGCACCAGCTGTTACGGAGAACACGTTTGTGGTGGTGTTGTCGGTATAGACCTTTCCGCCTCGTGCTGTGGCTGAGTAGCTTTTGCCGCCTGCGTTGAGACCTACGCTATTGAGCTTGCGGTCGGTGCGTGTTGAGTTGGCATCATCGCCATAGGTGAGGGCATACTTCTCGGTCGAGAAGCGCTTGTCGGGGTTGTTGTCGATGACAATCTCGTCGAAGTAGGCCACCCAGTCGGTCTCGTCGGCATGGGGTGAGCGCACATCGGGAACGATAACGAGCGAATGGATGTCGATACCGCTGTTGGCATTCTCCTCCTTTGAGTAGGAGAAGCCCTTGAAGCTCACCACGACATCCTGCCAGCCTGCCTTGGGCTTTACATTGGCAGTGGTCGTTGACCAGAACTGCTCGTCTTCGCCGGTCTGCCAGCTCCAACTCTCCTCAAGTCGCTTACCGAGGCCGATGACCATCATACGGCTGTCGGCGGGTTTGTCCTTGAGGTAGGTCATGATGTGGATATACTGCAGCTGCTTGGTCACGCGGATAGGCTCCTTGAGGTCAATGCGCACACCGAAGGTGTTGCTGCCGTGGCGGCTGCGCTGTAGGGCTACCACTTTTTCAGTGGCGTTGGGTGCCGAGCCGAGGATGGCATCCACCTCCGTGTCGGGGTTGGTGGCTACGGCAGCATTGCCTGCGAGTGCTCCGGTGCGGAAGGGGCTCTGCTCCCATGAGTCGTATACACTGATTTTCTCGTAGTCGTCAGTGTCGAAGGTTATCGTGGTCTGTGCCTGTGCGGTGAGTCCGAAAAACATCAACGCGGCAGAAAGGATGATATTCTTTTTCATAGGTTTCTGTGTTTTTAAGTTATTCGTGTCGATGTTTGTAATTAATATACATTCAAGTTAGAGAGTAAGGGACAAGCACGGCTGTCGAGGATAGTCACGCGGAGTTGCTTAGCCTTGTAACCGTTGCCATAGCTCTCGTTGGTCTTGCCGTTGAGGGGGATGATGCGCTTGTAGCCCACGGTCGTGGTCTGCATCACGGGGCAGAGTTCGGTCCATGAAGAGCCGTCTTCGCTGTACTCAATCTTGAAGTCCTTGATACGCTGGCCCAGCTTGATGGGCTCCTGCATCACCAAGTAGCGGATGGTCTGCGGAGTGTCCCAAGTGAGCGTAATGGTAGCATCGAGGTCACCATCGTTGGTGCCCCAGTAGGTCTCCTTGTCGCCATCGGTGAGGTTGGCCACCTCATACTTGCCGCCAGTGCGGGTCTCGCTCACCTCTATCTTTGCCGTCTTGGCATAGTCGGTAGCCGGGGTGTTGAGTCCCTCTACGGGCCATGCGAGGCGCTCGTGGAGCAGCTTTCCCAGTTTCTGGAGTTCATTCACAGAGTGCTCGGGGAGTACACCATACTGGTCGGGCGGGATGTTGAGGATGAGCGTAGCGTTGCGGCCCACGGTCTCTAAGTACATCTGGAACAGGCGCTCGGCACTCTTGATAGACTCGCCATCGTGCCAGAACCAACCGTGGCTGGTAGCCTTGGCATCGCTCTCGCCGGGGTTCCAGAACCAACCGTTGATGTCGCCCTCTTCGCGGACAACGGTCTCGGACAGGTAGTCCGTCATGGCCCAATTGCTCTCGCCGGCATAGCCCGACTCGTTACCGATCCAGCGGGCCTCGCCACCCACACCCCACATCACACAGTTGGGAGCAATGCGGTGCACACGGGCACGCAGGTTGGGCACGTCGTAGTAGATCTCGGCATCGATGTTGCGGCTGCCGCCCTCGCCACCGTAGTAGCCGTCGCCACCACGGGCGCCGTCGAACCACATCTCAAACTGGTCGCTACCATACTCGGCCAGCTCCTCGCACTGTTTGAGGAACACTTCGGTCACGTAGGTATCCTTGCCGTAGTGAGCCGAGTTGCGGTCCCACGGAGAGATGTAGAAGCCGTACTTCATCCCATGCTTCTGGCTTGCCTCGGCAAACAGTTGGGGGATATTGGCCGTGCGGCCATATTCGCTGCCGGCACCGGTAATGTTGTGTGTGGTAGTCGCTGTAGGCCACAGGCAGAAGCCATCGTGGTGCTTCACCACCGCGATGCCGCCGCGCATACCAGCGGCCTTCACCGAGGTCACCCACTGCTCAGGGTTGGGCATTGCCTTCGGAGCATAGATACTCTCTTCCTCATCACCGAAACCCCATTCCTTATTTGTAAACGTGTTCATGCCATAGTGGAAGAAGGCATAGAACTCAGTCTCGTTCCACAAGATTTGACGCTCGTGGGGCACAGGATGACAAGGTGCAGGCGCATTGTCGGGGTTAGCCAACTCCTGCTGTACCAATTGGAACTCCTGTGCAAATCCAAACATCGGCACCATCAGACCGACAAGTAATGTTTTGATTTTCATAGATATTGATAATTGATAAAATAAATACATAGCGGTAAGAAATACCTTCTTTACGGTACCATATAGCTATCGCCAATGATGGAACTACAATCCAGTATCCCCTCCACGGTGCAAAAATATATAAAAGAACGCGAAGATTACCCCCCCCCAATAGTTAACTTTTGTTAAAAAACGCTTTTATCGTTTTTGCAGCAGCAAGATCCGTATCATCTACAAGTGCCGGTATAGAAACTAAAAATGCTGTTGACCATGCGTATTCCAAGAATTTTATTTATCTTCGCAGTTCGTATAGAAAAAGAACAACGTGTAACATAAAAAACAATTACAACATGACACAACAACTGCAACAAACGCTGCGCGACTCGAAAGCTGCCCGCTGGACCGCGCTCGTCATCGTATCGTTCACGATGATGTGGGGATACTTCCTCACCGACGCCATGTCGCCCCTGATGACCATGCTCGAAGTGGAGATGCACTGGTCAAGTTCGGACTTCGGTATCTTCAACTGGGCCTACTGCTGGTTCAACGTATTCCTCTTCATGCTCATCTTCGGTGGCATGATACTTGACAAGCTGGGCGTGCGCATCACCGGTGTGGCTTCTTGTGCCCTGATGGTTATCGGTGCCTTCATCAAGTACTATGCCGTGGAGTTCATATCACCGGCTCCCGACGCGGGCTATATCTTTGGTATCCGCACCCAGGTGATGGTGGCCAGCCTCGGCTATGCCATCTTTGCCGTAGGTACCGAGAACTGCGGTATCACGGTGACGAAGGTTATCGCCAAGTGGTTCAAGGGCAAGGAGATGGCTCTCGCCATGGGTACTCAGGTGGCTGTGGCCCGATTGGGTACAGCGCTGGCCATGATCGTGAGCCCGCTCATCGTGAAGCACTTCAGCATGTCGGCTCCGCTACTATTTGCCCTCGTGCTTATCGGTATCGGACTGATGGCCTACTGCGTATTCTGTGTGATGGACAGCAGACTCGACAGACAGCTCACCGCCGAGCAAAGCGATGGAGAAGACGACACCTTCCACATTGCCGACCTCAAGGAAATCCTTACCAACAAAGGTTTCTGGCTCATCGCCCTGCTGTGCCTCATGTTCTACTCTGCCGTGTTCCCTTTCATGAAGTATGCCACCTCATTGATGGAAAACAAGTATGGCATGCCCAACGAGTGGGCAGGATGGATTCCCGCACTCATCCCCATGGGTAACCTCATCATGACACCGCTCTTCGGCGGCATCTACGACCGCAAGGGCAAGGGTGCCACCATCATGATCATCGGCTCGGCCATGCTCATCGCCGTCCACGTATTGTTTGCCCTTCCCGTACTCAACTACTGGTGGTTTGCTGCCTTCATCGCCATCGTGCTGGGCGTGGCCTTCTCGCTCGTGCCCTCAGCCATGTGGCCCTCGGTGCCCAAGATCATCCCCGAGAAGTTGCTCGGCTCGGCCTATGCCCTCATCTTCTGGGTACAGAATATCGGACTCGGCTTTGTGCCCTTGCTCATCGGCTGGCTGCTCAACGAGTACTGCATTGCTGGCGAACGCGTGGTAGACGGGCAGACCTTCATCCAGTACGACTACACGCTGCCGATGTGCGTATTTGCCTGCTTCGGCATCATCGCCCTGCTGCTCGCCTTCGCTCTCAAGCGCGAGGACAAGCGCAAGGGATACGGACTGGAACTGCCGAACATTAAGTAGACAACAGACAACGGACAACAGACTACAGGCGACGATGAACGAAAATCCGCGAACAGACTATTGTCTGCACTCCTGAAACGAAGTTCGACGCCCGTAGGGGCTAAAGTCAACTCCTACCTCCTGAACACCTAAAGTAGAACAACAGACCGGCTTCACAATGTGTGGCAGACTATGGTCTGTTGTCCGTTGTCAAACATAAGAAGAACATGACCATCACCCCCATCGCCCACTTCCGCAGTGCCTTCCCCACGAAGTTCGGCATACCCCGCCAGAGCGGGATTATTGAAGAGCTGAAGGGACGCATCGTATTTGAACCCACCTACCGCAATGCCGACGCCTTGCGCGGACTGGAGGGATTCGACTACCTGTGGATCGTATGGGAGTTCTCGGCAAACAAAACGCCCGAGGAGCGGGGAGCTTCGGCATGGCAACCTACCGTACGCCCTCCCCTGCTCGGCGGAAACACTCACATGGGGGTTTTTGCCACCCGCTCACCCTACCGGCCCAATCCCTTGGGACTGTCGTCGGCACGCATCGAACAGATTGAACTCACCGACAACGAAGGCCCCGTCATCCATGTACTTGGGGCAGACCTCATGGACGGCACGCCCATCTACGACATCAAGCCCTATGTGACCTATGCCGACTGCCACCCTGGAGCACGTAGCGGCTTCGTGGACGAGCGGCAATGGCAGGAGCTGAAGGTCGACTTCCCCGAGCAGCTGCAAGCGCCCTTCACCAAGGAGAGTCTCGCCGCGCTCACACGAGTCCTGGCACTGGACCCCCGACCGCAGTATCAGGACAACCCCGATAAGGTATACGGCATGCCCTACGAAGGATACGACATACGGTTCCGCGTAGCCGATGGGGTGCTCACCGTTATAGAAGTGAAGAGGAAAGAGTGAAGAGGGAAGAGTTGGGTCCCGCGCGACGTACTCACTTTTCCTTTTCACTCTTAACTCTTAACTTTTCACTCTTAACTCTTAACTTTTCACTCTTAACTCAAAATGCTCACCTTTCCCAACGCCAAAATCAACATCGGGCTCCAAGTGACAGAGCGCCGTCCTGACGGATACCACAATCTCGACACCGTGTTCTACCCTATTCCCATCCATGATGCCCTGGAGGTTATCGTGGCCGAAGGCGCCGACTACGACTGCCGCCTACACATCAGCGGCATCGACATCGAGGGAGACCCCGACACCAACCTCGTGGTGCGTGCCTACCGCCTCCTCGCAGCCGACTACACCCTACCCTCCGTAGACATCTACCTGCACAAGCATATCCCCACGGGAGCCGGACTGGGTGGCGGGTCGGCAGATGCCAGCTACATGCTGCGCCTGCTCAACGACATGTTCAGTCTCGGCATCACCACACAGCAACTGGAGACCTACGCCGCAAAGTTGGGAGCCGACTGCCCCTTCTTCATCACAGGCATCCCAGTATATGCTACGGGTATCGGCAACGAGTTTCACCCCATCACCCTCGACCTGAGCGGACTCTACCTCGTGGTGGTCAAGCCCGACGTGTTCGTGTCGACCAAGGAGGCCTACTCCATGGTAGACCCCGAGAAGCCGGAAGTGACACTTGACAAGAAAATCACGCGCCCCATCTCCGAATGGAGGGAGAGCATCAGCAACGACTTCGAGAAAGGTATCTTTGCCCTTCATCCCGAGCTGGCCGGTATCAAGGAGAAGCTCTACGCCTTGGGCGCGAGGTATGCTGCCATGAGCGGTTCGGGCTCGGCCCTGTTCGGTCTGTTCGAATCTCCCATAGACAACGTGGAGCAGCACTTCGAAGGATGTTTCTGTGAACAGCAGAGACTCCCCGATTCACATCGAGGAGCCTCCAAATAACACAAACACAAAATAAAACACGACAAAACTACTATGCAATCATTATTGGCTATTGCTTTTCAAGTTATTGCATTGGTATAACACGCCATCGGACGAAAAGGTTCGAAGGAACCCGAAAAAAAAAGAAAATCAAAAAACGCAATCATGCTCCCACTACTACGGCATGCAGTTTCTCTGGACAGAAATAGCGCTGCGCCAACTGCATTATACCGGCAGCATCTGCACCACGTATAGCCTCAATGGTATGCTCGAGGTGTTCAAAAGGCAAACCAAGGTGCTCCATAAAGATATAGGCATCGGCAAGCGAAAAGGTGCTTTCGTAGTTGCGACAGATCTCCCCCAACATATAGTTACGCACCATACACAACTCCGCTTCGGGCACGGATTCGTGCTGTAGACGACGCATCTCATGGCACACCTCTGCCATGACTTCATCAGCTTTGCCTGCTTGTGTCTCACTATGTATCAGGAGCATCACCTCCGAGGTGTTGGTGACAAGGTCGGCCCCTATGTGGTAGGTGTATCCTTTCGTTTCACGCACGTTCTTCATCAGCCGGCTGCCAAAGTAGCCGCCCAATATAGCGACGAGGACCCGCATGGGGAGATAGTCGGGCGAGTTTATATCCATCAGCAGGCAACCCATGCGTAGACTATCTTGCACTGCGCCTTTGAGTTGTAGGCCGACAACAGAAGGAGCAGATTCATTACAGCCAGGATTGAGCCCTATCTCATCCCTCACCTTCAATGTTTCGATACCATCCCCACTTCCCCACTCTACACTGCCAAAGAGCGACTCCACGAGAGAGAGCTGCGTATCGTCAACATCGCCCGAAAGATATATCCGGCAAGCACGCGAGCCATAAAAGCTGCGGTAATAGTCGACGACATCGGACACCTGCAGGGTATCGTAGTCTTCAGGTTCCACCTGCACGCCACAAGGATGCCCGGGACCGTAGAGCTGGTGGCGCAAGGCACGCATGGCCAACACATCGCCTTTCTGCAAGTTGACCATAAGCTGTGCCTTATTGTTGGCGCACACGATACGCAACTGTTCCTCATCGTACGCCGGTTCGGTAAGCATACGATGCATCAGTTCCATAGTGGCAGCAAAATGCTTATTCAGCGTATAGAGGGTCACGAAGGTGCGGTTCATAGCCACACTGAGTTCGAGCCATGCGCCATAGTAGTCGAGCCGTTCGGCAAACTCGGCTGCGGTATACCCGCGGCATCCTTCACGCAACATACGGCAGGCAAAGAGTGCCTGCAGCTTGCGGGCCTGATGCCACTGACCGGCCGAGAACACAAAATCGATACGCACGGCATCGAGCCCCTGCGCCTGGAGTATATATATAGGTATACCATTACGGAGGAGATGCTCCACGGGTTTACGGAACGTAAATGATATGGAGTGTATGGGAGGTGGTACGGTACGGTCAAGCATGAGTTCCGGTCTTTAATCTATTGCCTGTGGGTCCCGTTGTCTGTTTCCACTATTAAAAACTGAACGACTCGTCCAACTGCTGCTCCTCTACAAAGTTGCTCACGGCAGTCTGCTGCGCACAGGGGTTGAAGTCCTCGGGGATATTGAACTTCTCGTCCTGCGAGTAGCCCAACGATTCGTCGGCATAGACCTTCTTCATATAGAGAGCCCAGATGGGGAGTGCCATCGAGGCACCCTGTCCGTCGCTCATGCTGGTGAAGTGGATGTCTCTATCGTCGCCCCCTACCCAGCATCCGCTCACGAGCGAGGGTGTATAGCCCATGAACCATCCGTCGGCATTCTCGTTGGTGGTACCTGTCTTTCCGGCAATCTCCGCCTTGAATCCGTAGCGGAACCTCAGGCGACGGCCTGTACCCTCATCGATGACCGCCTTCATCATGTCGATCATCTTGTATGAGCTCTCCTTACTGATAACCTCGTGTGTCTTCGGGGTAAAGGTTGCGATGATGTTGCCCTCATTATCCTCGATACGGGTCACAAAAAGCGGCTCGGTGCGTATTCCTCCGTTAGGGAATGCGGTGTAGGCACCCACCATCTCGCCCACCGAGATGTCGCACGGTCCGAGGCAGAGCGAAGGCACGGGCTGCACGTCCTGGTTGCGTATGCCAAACTGATGTATCAGCCGTTTGAAGGCATAGGGGTTGAGCTTGCTCATGAGGTATGCCGATATCCAGTTGTTCGACTGCGACAGTCCCCATCGCAGGGTCACTATCTTGCCATAATCGTCCTTGTTGCCCGTATTGCGCGGTGCCCATACCTTGCCGTCTTCGGTGAGGATGGTCTGCTCCACGTTGCGCGTCTGGTCACAGGGCGAGAACCCGTTCTCCATAGCAAGCGTGTAGAGATAGGGCTTGATGGTGGAGCCTACCTGACGGCGTCCGACCATGGCCATATCGTACTGGAAGTGCGTATAGTCGGGTCCCCCCACATAGGCTTTCACATGTCCCGTGACGGGGTCCATCGACATGAATCCCGTACGCAGGAAATGCTTGTAGTAGCGTATCGAGTCCATGGGCGATAGCGTAGTGTCGCGGTCGCCTCCATAGGCGAAGACGCGCATTTCGCGCTTCACGTCGAAGGAGTCGCGTATGGCCTTGTCCGAATAGCCCGCCTTCTTCATGCCGCGGTAGCGGTCGGTCTGCTTCATCGCGCGCACCAGCAGCGTTTCTATCTCGTCGGCCTTCAGGTTGTCGTAGGGTGCATTGCGGTGCCCTTTCTTGCTCTTGAAGAAGCGTGGTTGCAGGTATCCCTTGATATGCTCGTCCACGGCTTCCTCGGCATACTGCTGCATACGGGAGTCTATGGTCACGTGTATCTTCAGGCCGTCGGTATAGAGGTTATAGTTCGATCCGTCCTTCTTCCTGTTCTTGTTGCACCATCCGTAGAGGGGGTTGTCGGCCCAGTCGATGGAGTCCTCGTAGAACTTCTGCATCTGCCACCCCCGGTAGTTCTTCTTCACGGGTTCCTTGGCAGTAAGTACACCACGCAGATATTCGCGGAAGTAGGGCGCCGGTCCCAACTTATGGTCTACGCGGCGATAGTTGAGCACAAGGGGTGTCTGCTGCAGCGAGTCACACTCAGCAGCGGTGAGGCAATGGTTCTTCTCCATCTGCGAGAGCACCACGTTGCGGCGCTTGCGTGTGGTCTCGTTCCGGCGCACGGGGTTGTATAGCGATGAGTTCTTGCACATACCCACCAGCGTGGCCGCCTCCTCCACGGAGAGCTCCTTCGGCTCCTTGGAGAAGTAGGTGTTGGCAGCCGTCTTTATGCCGATGGCGTTGTTGCCGAAGTCATACTTGTTGAGATACATCGTCAGTATCTCCTCCTTGGTATAGTACTTCTCCAACTTCACGGCGATGACCCACTCGATAGGTTTCTGGAACAGGCGCTCCATCTTGCTGCTTGCCACCTCCGTATAGAGTTGCTTGGCCAGCTGCTGGGTCAGCGTACTGCCTCCTCCTGAGCTCGACTGGCGCAGCAGACCCGTCTTCACGATAGCACGCAGGAGCGCACGGAGGTCGATGCCCGAATGTTCGGTAAAGCGCACGTCCTCGGTGCTTATCAGCGCCTCGATGAGCGCGGGCGACAAGTCTTTGTAGTCGGTCCACACGCGGTTTTCGCGGCTATACGAGTAGGTACTCAGCAGCTTGCCGTCCGACGATATAATCTGCGTGGCAAACTTATAGTTCGGGTTCTCCAGCTCCTCCACAGGAGGCACAAAACCTATCCATCCCTTTGTAATAGAATAGAACACCAAGAATGCAGCGAGCAGCCCCACCGCCAACAAGCCCCAAAGGGCATACATGAACTTCCTTACCATAAGCTATACAATAAACGTTCATTTGAAACTACAAAAGTAGTGTATTTTTTCGGTTAAGCGAAGACTATACAGGTTTATTTAATACTATTTTCCATCCCACGCCCTCCCAGCTACAAAAAAACATGGCAACCTTGCCGTACGGAAAATTCTAAAAGATATAATAGGATATGTATCTATGGATAATAACAAACGCCCGATGGAGCATCGTACATTTGTTTTTAGTTTGGGATATGGAGGTGTTATTTGTCATCGTAGTGGCTCGCTCCGTTTGAGTTTGGCAAAGCCGTGAAGATAAATTATCATAGGCTTGAAAAATTTTTTTCATCGAAGCGAAAAATTTTTTCCACTATGGTGATAATTTTTTTTCAAAGGCTCAAAAAAGTTTGATGTCCTCATGGAGCATGAGTTTTTTTCGGGAACGGACGGTTTTTCTTAATAGATATTTGGAAAATCTAAGACAAAATCCTAAATTTGCATAACTGGTAGTTACGAAGAATGTCGAGTGCCTATAAATAATTTTATTAGTGACTCTTTACATTTGGTGTTAACAATTAAAGAATATGATTATGAGAAAGATTTGTAATTTGCTTGCATGTGCATTGATATGTAGCATGCAAATGGTTTCGCAAACGACTGCGGGGTACGTAGGCATTGACGGTATTTCCATCAGTAATTTCCCGGTTATTGACGGTTCCGATTCCACCGAACCGCTACGCACTCTTTTGATGTGTAATTTGTTAGGGTTTGATTATGTATGGGAACGAAGTCCATTCGTACAATATGCAGGTCCGAAAAGCATCGTCCCTCAATACACTTGTTCACAAGAGGAATGGCGACATTTGAAATTTAATTGTTTACAAAGGAACAACACGCATCCATCCTTTGTCAAACTCATAGACGGCGAAGTGGAAGTGATATTTACTGCCCGCAGTATTTCACGCGACGAAACTGTATATGCTGAGGAGAAAGGCGTGGAACTGATAGAGAAACCTATAGCCAAGGACGCTTTGGCCTTTTTGGTACATCCTGAGAATACGGTTGACAATCTTTCTATAGCGCAGATTCAAGGAATCTATACCGGAGACATCATGCATTGGAGTGAAGTCGGTGGTCCTGATATGGCAATTACCCCTTACGTACGCAACCGCAATTCAGGCAGTCAAGAGAAGTTCGAGACGATGGTTATGGCAGGACTCACCATCAAAGAGTTTCCCGAACTGCAAATCGGAACAGTGATGATGTCACCTTACTATCAATTGGAGGCCGATGAAAGTGGCATTGCTTATTCTCCTTTCTATTATTATAGCGTCATTGTAGACAATGATTCAACAAAGGCCATCGGTGTCAACGGCATTGACATGACCAAAGATAATGTGCGCAACAACACTTATCCCTACGTCACCGATGTATATGCTGCCGTACGCTCAGATATCGACAAGTCCTCAATGGCTTACAAACTCTTTGAGTACATCACTTCTGAAGAGGGGCAGGCTATCGTTGAAGAGAGTGGTTATGTCCCTTTGGCTGCATTTACCAACATCAAGAAAGTTGAAAAAGAGGAGCAGCCTGAAGCATACTACGACCTCCAAGGCCGCAAGGTAGCTCATCCCACGCGCGGCATCTATATCAAGGATGGACGGAAGATAGCTGTCGGAGCCAAATGATGTGTGAAGATACACTTCCTATTCTTGTGATTGGTTTATGAGAAAATCCCCGACATCGTGGTGTCTTGGGGATTTCCTTTTTATTTGCGTCATACAATAATCTGCCGCGTAGTACGTTTAATAATAACACGCACGAGATAGATTTTTCGGTGAAGCACGATATATACACATACATACGTAACGTCTGCATAGCTATTGTTATGGCTTTGACTTCGTTGTGTGCTGTGGCACAGAATGAGGCGAAGAGTGACTCTGTCCGCTACGCCGTTTCCAAAACCTCACCCACCAACGAGAAGGACCTGGAGCGTAAGCCGGCGGACCTGCGCAACCCTGAGAACCTGACCACCGAGACGACCTACGACGAGAAGACCCACACCTACATCGTGGGCAACAAGATAGGCGACTCGTACCTCTCGGTGCCTCTGCTGATGACGCCCGAGGAGTATGCCGAGTGGAGCATGAAGCGCTCGCTCGACGCCTACTTCCGCGCCAAGAACCAGGAGGAATTTGAGAAGGAGGGCAAGAAGGAGAAGTTCGACTTCACCGACATGAAGTTCGACCTCGGCCCCGCCGAGAAGA
>JAFQLT010000064.1 GCA_017396545.1 Bacteroidaceae bacterium
ACCACATTCAAGTATGACAACAGCGAGCAGATGGCCCGCCTCTTCGACCTCGAAGACAGCGGCTACTTCTACACCCGCCTGCAAAACCCCACGAACGATGCCGTAGCGGCCAAGATTGCAGCCCTCGAGGGTGGCGTGGCCGGCATGCTGACCTCGTCGGGCCAGGCGGCCAACTTCTACGCCGTGTTCAACATCTGCGAGAGCGGCGACCATTTCGTTTGTTCTACCGCCATATATGGAGGAACATACAATCTCTTCAGCGTCACAATGAAGAAGCTGGGCATTGAGATGACCTTTATAGATCAGAATGCTTCCGAGGAGGAGATACAGAAGGCCTTCCGCCCCAACACGAAGTGCCTCTTCGGCGAAACGATTTCTAACCCCGGCTGCGAAGTGCTCGACATAGAGAAGTTTGCCCGTATCGCCCACCGCAACGGTGTGCCCCTCATCGTGGACAATACCTTCGCTACGCCCATCAACTGCCGCCCCTTCGAGTGGGGTGCCGACATCGTGACCCACTCTACCACCAAGTATATGGATGGCCACGCCACGGCAGTAGGTGGCGCTATCGTCGACAGCGGCAACTTTGACTGGGATGCCCATGCCGACAAGTTCCCCGGGCTTACCACCCCCGACGCCTCGTACCACGGGCTCACCTACTCGAAGAGCTTCGGCAAGATGGCCTACATCACCAAGGCTACCGCACAGATGATGCGCGACCTGGGCTCCATACAAGCTCCGATGAATGCCTTCCTGCTCAACCTCGGACTCGAGACGCTGCACCTCCGCGTGAAGCGCCATTGCGAGAATGCCCAGCGCATAGCCGAGTGGCTGAGCCAGAACGACAAAGTGGCTTGGGTCAACTATAGCGGTCTGCCCGACAATCCCTACCACGCCCTGGCACAGAAGTACCTCCCCCACGGGTCGTGCGGTGTCATCGCCTTCGGCCTTAAGGGCTCGCGCGAGGAGGCTATCCGCTTCATGGACAGCCTGAAGCTCATCTGCATCGTCACCCACGTGGCCGATGCTCGCTCTTGTGTGCTCCATCCCGCCAGCCACACTCACCGCCAGCTCTCCGACGAGCAGTTACGCGAGGCGGGTGTAGCCCCCGACCTCATCCGCCTCTCTGTGGGTATCGAGAATGTGGAAGACCTAATTGCGGATATCGAGCAGGCATTAGAGAAGAACACAAAAGACTAAAGATATGGCACTTCAATGCGGAATAGTAGGACTTCCCAACGTGGGCAAGTCGACCCTTTTCAACTGCTTGTCAAACGCTAAGGCGCAGGCGGCAAACTTCCCCTTCTGTACAATCGAGCCCAATGTGGGCGTCATCACGGTGCCCGATGACAGACTCACCAAGTTGGCCGAGTTGGTGCATCCGGGACGTATCGTACCCACCACTGTGGAGATTGTTGATATTGCCGGCCTCGTGAAGGGTGCGAGCAAGGGCGAGGGATTGGGCAACAAGTTCTTGGCCAATATCCGTGAGACTGACGCCATCATCCACGTGCTCCGCTGCTTCGACGATGATAATGTGACCCACGTAGACGGTTCCGTAGACCCCGTGCGCGACAAGGAGATTATCGATGCCGAGCTGCAGATCAAGGACCTCGAAACCATAGAACAGCGCATACAGAAGGTGCAGAAGCAGGCTACCACAGGTGGCGACAAGCAGGCCAAGTTGCAATACGAGGTGCTGTGCAAGTACCGCGATGCATTGGTACAGGGCAAGTCGGCCCGCAGCGTATCCTTTGACACCAAGGATGAGCAGAAAGCTGCCAAGGAACTCTTCCTCCTGACTTCGAAGCCAGTGCTGTATGTTTGCAACGTTGACGAGGGCAGTGCCATCAATGGCAACAAATATGTGGAGCAGGTACGCGAGGCCATCAAGGAGGAGAATGCCGAACTACTCATCGTTGCGGCCAAGACCGAGGCTGACATCGCTGAGCTTGACACTTACGAAGATCGTCAGATGTTTCTTGCCGAGGTAGGGCTCGAGGAGTCGGGTGTGGCTCGCCTCATCAAGGCAGCTTATGCGTTGCTCGACCTTGAGACCTTCATCACCGCCGGTGAGATGGAGGTGAAGGCATGGACCTACCGCAAGGGTTGGAAGGCCCCGCAGTGTGCTGGTGTCATCCATACCGATTTCGAGAAGGGTTTCATCCGTGCCGAGGTCATCAAGTACGACGACTACATCAAATATGGATCCGAGGCTGCTGTGCGTGAGGCTGGAAAGCTCTCCGTGGAAGGCAAGTAATATATCGTGCAGGATGGCGACATCATGCACTTCAGATTTAACGTGTAAGAACATGATAACCTGGAATCCCCCTCTTGGCATTGGTCCGGTACGTTTCTACGCCCTCTTTTGGGTGATAGGACTCACAGGAGCCTACTTCGTAGTACAGAAACTCTACAAGGACCAAAAGATAAAAGAAGAGCAGTTTGAGCCGTTGTTCTTCTACTGCTTCTTCGGTATCCTCATCGGAGCACGCTTGGGGCACTGCCTGTTCTACGAACCAGCCTATTATCTGTCCAGTTTTCCCCGTTTCATCGAGATGCTCCTGCCTATCCGCTTCACGGGTTCTGGCGTACGCCTTATCGGTTATCAAGGACTGGCTAGCCATGGTGGCACCCTGGGACTGATGATAGCCCTGTGGCTCTATGTGCGCAAGTACAAGGTGCCCTTGTGGACGGTGCTCGACAATATTGCCATTGCCACACCGGTGACAGCCTGCTGTATCCGTCTGGGCAACCTAATGAATTCCGAGATTATTGGCCGTCCTACGGGAGGAGACTTCGGATTCATCTTCACACAGGTCGACATGCTTCCACGCCATCCGGCTCAGCTTTATGAGGCTATCGCCTATGCGCTGTTTGGACTCATCAGCTGGTATATTTACAAGCGTATACCCCGTAAGGTAGGTACAGGATTCTTCTTTGGCTACTGCCTTACCACCATCTTCACCTTCCGCTTCTTCGTGGAGTTCTTCAAGGAGGTGCAGAGCGACTTCGAGGTAGGCATGCCGCTCGATATGGGACAGCTCCTCAGCATTCCATTCGTCGTACTTGGTGTATGGTGCATGGTCAAAAGTTTCAAGAAGGATTAAGTACCTATGTGTTAAGGGAGTTGCTCCAAACAGAAATCCCTTAACCTTATTGACATCGACACCAAAATTGGCAAAAGATAATCAGTATAACGGATAGGATGATACACTAAACTACTTTACTCTCCGTTATTCATAAGTGATGGCCACCAAGAAAATTACACTGACATTCTTCGCCTTGTTCCTCTCCGTAGTAGCCAAGGCACAGTTCGATACGCACTTCACGCATTACTGGGGACTGCAGGGATACTATAATCCTGCGGCAGCGGGACTGAGCGGGCGGCTCAACATCTACGGCACCTATGCTATGCAGATGGCGGGCTACACCAATGCTCCAGCTACCATGCTCATCGGGGCCGATATGGTGTTGCCCACTGCAATGAAAAACCAAGCGGTGAGCGCCAATCTCTACAATGAATCTATCGGACTCTTCACCAACCAACGTCTCTTTGCAGGATATTCCTACCGATTCAAGTTATGGGGCGGACGTATGGCTATAGGTGCCAGCGCAGGCTCGCTGGAGCAGAAGTTCGACGGGTCGAAGGTAGAGGCCGAGGAGAATACCGATGTAGCTTTCCCCTCCTCGGAAGTCGATGGTATGGGGCTCGACCTCACGGCTGGCGTGTTCTACACACACAGGATCTTTTATGCTGGGCTATCGGTGATGCACCTCACTGCTCCCACGATTGACCTGGGTGAAATGCACGAGATAAAGATTGACCCTACATTTTATCTCAGCGGAGGATGCAGTATTCAGCTAAAGAATCCGTTACTATCGATACAGCCCTCGATACAAGTGATGACCGACCTGCAGGCTTGGCGAGCCGACCTCACGGTACGGGGTACCTACACCTACGATGAGAAGCGCTACTATGTGGGGCTCACCTACAGCCCCTTGACCTCGGTAGCGATACTCCTCGGAGGAGAGATCAACAGCGTATCGTTCGGCTATGCCTACGAGCTGTTCACCTCGGGTGTGGGACTCATCCACGGAAGCCACGACCTCTATGTGGGGTACGTAATGGATCTGGAGCTATTTAAAAAAGGGAGAAACAAGCATAAAAGTATACGTATATTATAGACTCATAATGTTTCGTCCATCAAGGAGCGATACTTGATTTCATCTTCTTGTAATTTTGCGGTCACACATCATGCAACTCGACTTGTTCGGAAACATAACCCAAGTACCGAGAACTGAAGGGATTAAATATACCGGTTCAAAGTTGAAGGTTTTACCTTATATCTTGGAAACAATCTCAAATTTGAATATAAGTTCTGCTCTTGATGCATTTAGTGGTACGACGCGAGTCGCACAGGCTTTTTCTCAGTTAGGATACAATACAACCGCAAATGATATTGCGGTATGGTCCCAGGTTTTTGCCACATGTTATTTGCTTTCAAAAAAAAGTGACGGATACTACAAACCATTCATAGATGAACTCAACTCATTAGAAGGGTATTACGGATGGTTCTCTGAGCATTATGGAGGTGAAGACGAGAAAGGGAAAAAGCCATTTCAACTAAAAAACACGATGCGCTTGGATGCCATTAGAGACAGAATTGAAGAATACAATCTGCCATGGGAAGATAAATGCGTCCTTCTTACAAGCCTTATACTGGCTATGGACTCCGTGGACAATACTTTAGGTCATTATGCAGCCTATTTGTCAGGATGGTCACCCCGTTCTTATAATGATATTTTATTAAAGATACCTTGCAGGGCACCGCTCTATACCAAGAATACGGTACTGCACGGAGATGTATTTCAGGCAGTCAGGAGATATCATGACTTGGCATATCTTGACCCTCCGTATGGCTCCAATAATGAGAAAATGCCTCCAAGCAGGGTTCGCTATGCTGCTTATTACCATATTTGGAAGACTATAATCCTGAATGACAAGCCCCAACTTTTCGGAAAAGCAGGACGCAGAGCGGATACGCGCGATGCAATAGCCCCATCCGTGTTTGAAGAGTATAGATGCAATGGAGATGGGAAGTTTATTGCGATGCAAGCTATCAAGGAATTGGTAGAACAGACAAACGCACACTACATCCTGCTATCTTATGGATCTGGAGGGCGGGCAACCAAGGAAGAGCTAAGCGAGATACTACATTCCAACGGAGTAGTAATCTGTGCAAAGGAGATTGACTACAAGAAGAATGTCATGAGCAATATGCGCTGGACCAACGAATGGATAAATTCGGATGGGAAATACAAAGAGTACTTATTCCTTTTAGAGAAAAAATAACAATAGGTTATTCTTTATTCCATATTTAAAGCAATAATCCGATTGATGGCTCGTTGTATATGCATGTAGACTCCGCAAAAAGCGTGAGTTATATATCATTTAATAGGAAACACAAAAGTATACGTATATTACAGCTTGTATGAAGAAAACATGGATTATGGGCCTGGCTGCTGCGGCAGCATTGTTGAGTTCCTGTATGGGGTCGAGCAATGCGGCTATGGCCGTGGGCGGTGAGCTCACCGGCTCACGCTCGACAGCATTCAACGAGCCTGCCCCCTTCGGCATGGTGCTTGTACCGCGCGGCTCACTCAAGTTAGGCGAAGAAGAGACCGATAGCCTTTGGGGATCGAATGCCCCCTACAAGGAGATTTCTGTGGAGTCGTTCTGGATGGACGACACCGAGATAACCAATGCCGAGTACCGGCAGTTTGTGCACTGGGTGCGCGACTCCATCATCCGCGAACGCCTCGCCGACCCTGCCTATGGTGGTGACGAGACTTATAAAATCGAGGAAGACGAATATGGCGAACCCATTACCCCCTATCTCAACTGGAAGAAGCCCATTCCTTGGCGCAAGGCGACCGAAGACCAGCTCATCGCCATCCAGAGCGTATGCCGGCGCAATCCTTATACTGGAGCACTCGAACTCGACCCCCGTCAGATGAACTATCGCTACGAGGTCGTGGACTATACACAGGCAGCCCTACGCAAGAACCAGCTCGATGTGGCCATGCGTGTGCGCAATACCGACGTAAAGGTCAACCCCGATGAGGTCATCATGATATCTAAGGATACTGCCTACATCAACGAGGACGGACAGATTGTGCGCGAGACCATCAACCGTCCACTCTCTGGCCCGTATGACTTTGTGAATACCTACATCGTGAATATCTTCCCCGACACCACCTGCTGGGTCAACGATTTTCCCAATGCCAACAACGAGATGTACATGCAGCTCTACTTCAATCACCCCAACTACAACGACTATCCTGTGGTGGGTGTGAGCTGGGAGCAGGCCAATGCTTTCTGTGCATGGCGCACCGATTTCCTTCTGCGTGGTCTCGGCCCGCAGGCACGCTATGTGCAGCGCTACCGACTGCCCACAGAGGCCGAGTGGGAGTATGCAGCGCGTGGCAAAGAGGGTACTCTCTTCCCCTGGATGCAGGATGGTACCAAGAGCGACGAGGGTTGCTTCTATGCCAACTTCAAGCCCGAGCGCGGTAACTACACCAAGGATGGCAGCCTCATCACCACCAAGGTGGGTATGTACTCAGCCAATAGCCACGGCCTCTTCGACATGGCGGGCAATGTAGCCGAATGGACATCGACCGTATACACCGAGGCGGGTGTACTACAGATGAGCGACATGAACCCCGAGCTCTTCTACAATGCCGCCAAGGAGGACCCCTATTATATGAAGAAGAAAACCGTGCGCGGTGGTTCATGGAAAGACCCCGAGAAGTTTATCCAATCGGTTTCGCGCACCTACGAATATCAGAATGAGACACGCTCCTACATCGGCTTCCGCTGTGTACGCTCCTATGTAGGGACAGCAAGAAAATAATGAGGAATCAGGAGTTAGGAATTAGGAGTTCAACTCAACTTTAATCGCCCTTAATCCCCTTAAACTCCCTTAATAAGAAAAGCACAATGAAACAGAACAAAAGCATGATTTCCCGCTTCCAGGACTTTTTGGAGACTCAGAAGGGACAGACCATACTGAACTACCTCTACAGCTGGGGTGCCGCAGTCGTTATCTTGGGTGCCCTCTTCAAGCTCACCCACATTGCCGGTGCCGACCTGATGCTCTTCCTCGGTATGGGTACCGAGGTGCTCACCTTTATCGTCAACGGCTTTGAGCGCCAGTCGAGTGCCAAGGAGTCAGAAGCTCCCATGGCAGCCGGAGGCCCCGTCATCATCGGTGGCGCTCCTGTAGCCGCAGGTGCAGTTGTCGGCAATGCAGTTCCTGCGACAGCTCCCGTGAGCAGTGATGCCGCCGGCGCTACCACTGGTACAGCAGTTCCCCAATTGGATGCCGATGCCTTGAATGCCATGGCCAACCTCGCGGCAGCCAATGCTGCTATGGCCGCAGCACAGGGCAATGTTGCTCCCGCCGCCGCCGTTGCTGGCTCTAATGCCGTTGCCGCAGCCCAACCTACAGTCCCCGTAATAGATGGCAAGGTCGATGTGCCCGAGTTGCAACAGGTGACACAAGACTATATCGAGAAGCTGCGCGAACTCACCGAGTCGTTCCAGCATATCTCCGACCAGTCGTCGCAGCTTGAGGCCAGTGCCGACGAGGTAGAGCGTCTGAGCCGCAACCTCACCTCCATCAACACCATCTACGAGATGCATCTCAAGAGCCTCGGCTCACAGATTGGCAATATAGACCTTGTCAACGAGCAGACCCGCCGCATGGCCGAGCAGATTGAGGAGCTCAACCAGGTATACGACCGCATGCTGCAGTCGATGACCGTCAACATGAAGGTAGGCCGCAATGCCGACGAACAGAGTAAGGAAGCCTAACACACACGCACTATGAGCGCAGGAAAGAAAAAGCTGACACCCCGTCAGCGAATGATCAACTTGATGTACATCGTGCTGATGGCGATGCTTGCCCTCAACGTATCGTCCGATGTGCTCAATGGCTTCACCATCGTAGATTCAGGGCTCAGCCGCAGTACAGACAACGCTACCAAGCAGAACCTTGCGATCTTCCAGGACTTTGAGGCACAGATGGCCAAGAACCCCGAGAAGGTGGGCGAGTGGTATGCCAAGGCCAAACGCGTGAAGGAGCTCTCCGACTCGGCCTACAACTACGCCGAGGAGCTCAAGCTACGCATGGTGCGCGAGGCCGACGGCAAGAAGGCCGATGTGCGCAACATCAGGAACAAGGAGGACCTCGAGGCTGCCAACCAAGTCATGCTCTCCCCCGTCACCGGCGAGGGGCGCAAGCTCTACGACCTCATCAACAACTACCGCGACCAGGTGGTGAGCATGATTACCGACACCGTGCAGCAGCGCATCATCAGCGACAACTTCGACACCTCGGTGCCTCAGACCGAGAACTCATTGGGCAAGAACTGGGAGCAATACAACTTCGAGAACATGCCCGTAGCGGCTGCCGTGACGCTGCTCACCAAGTTCCAGAACGACGTACGCTATGCCGAGGGTGAGATCCTGCACGACCTCAACGTCAACATCGACGCCACCGACGTACGTGTCAACGAGCTCAGCGCCTACGTCATCCCCACCTCGCAGAACGTGGTGCGCGGCAACCGCTTCGGTGCCCGCATCATCATGGCCGCCGTGGATACCACGCAGCGCCCCAACATCTACATCAACGACAAACTTGTAGAGACCGAGAATGGCTGGTATGAGGTGCCCTGCAACAGCACGGGTGACTTCACCCTCAACGGCTATCTCGAACTGGCCGACGGCTCGGGCGAGACCGTCCGCCGTGAGTTCTCGCAGAAATACACCGTGGTCGACCCCATCGCCACCGTGTCGGCATCCATGATGAACGTGCTCTATGCCGGCTACGACAACCCCATCGCCATCTCCGTGCCGGGCGTACCCAGCAACAAGGTGTCGGCCCGCATCGCCAATGGCAACGGTACCCTGCGTGCTGTAGCGGGTGGGTTCATTGCCCACCCCACCAAGGTAGGCTCCGATGTGGTCATCGCCGTGAGTGCCGAACAAAACGGCCGTCAGATGAGCATGGGCGAGTACACCTTCCGTGTGCGCCAGTTGCCCGACCCTACCCCCTTCATCGAATATAAGGACGACAAGGGCGTCACCCAGCGTTACCGTGGCGGTGGCACCAAGCTCAGCAAGCAGGCTCTGATGAGTGCCGAGGGCATCATCGCTGCTATCGACGACGGCCTGCTCAACATCGGCTTCCGTGTCATCAGCTTCGAGACCGTAACGTTCGATAACATGGGTAATGCCATGCCCGAGCTCTCCAACGGAGCCAACTTCTCGGAACGCCAGAAGAATACCTTCCGCCGCCTCACCCGTGGCAAGCGTTTCTACATCTCCAGCGTGAAGGCCGTAGGCCCCGACGGTATAGAGCGCCAGCTGCCATCGACCCTGGAAGTGATAATAAACTAAATTAATAGTCCGAGTACTCCAAGCTCTCAGAGAACTCCGAGTACTTCGAGCACCTAAAAATAACAACGATATGAAAACGAAATCCCTCATAGCAATAGCCACCTTGGCCCTCTGTGCACAAGGTGTGATGGCACAACCCAAGGCACGGCTCAAGGCACAGGCCGAAGCCGAGAAGAAGAGCGAGACCTCGCTCAGCGAGCGCGCCAAGGCACAGTATACGGCCCAGATGCCCGCTCCCACCGATGTGGTGTGGAAGCGCGACATCTACCGTACCCTCGACATGACCAAGGAGAAGAACGCCGCCCTCTACTATCCCGTAGAGCCGTTGGGCGACCGTGTCAACCTCTTCACCCTCATCATCCGCCTCGTGGCCGACGGCAAGGTGCCTGCCTACGAGTACCGCTCCGACGGTAACGAGCTCTTCACCGAGGACAACAAGTACAAGGTGACCGACATGCTCGACAAGTTCTACATCTACTACGAGGAGAAGGACGGCAAGCTTACCATTGCCGACAGCGACATCCCCTCGGGTGAGGTGCTCAGCTACTTCATCAAGGAAAGCTCGTTCTACGACCAGCGTACAGCTACCTACACCACCCGCGTCACTGCCATCTGCCCCGTGCTGCACCGCAGTGGCGACTTCGGCAGCGAGGTCACCAAGTACCCCATGTTCTGGCTCAACTACGACGAGGTGAGCCCCTACCTCGGCATGACACCCCTCATGACCAGCAGCTACAACAACGTGTCGAACATGAGCATCGACGACTATTTCGTGCGCAGCCTCTACGAGGGCGACATCTACAAGACCGCCAACCTGCAAAACAAACTCCTCGCCCAATACTGCCCCAACGATACCGCCATGAAGGCCGAGCAGCAGCGCATCGAGAAGGAGCTCGTCACCTTCGAGAACAAGCTATGGGGCATCGAAGAGCCCGACACCACCACTGCCGTAGCCGCAGAGAAGAAGGCCGAGAAGAAGGGCGTGTCACGCCGCCCCGCAGCCCGCACCACCACAAAGGCCAAGGCCGACAAACAGGAGACCAAGACCGAGAAGAAGACAACCTCGGTGCGCACCTCACGCCAGAAACCAGCCAGCAAGCCTGCTGCCAACAACAGCCAAACCCTCTCGGTAAGGAGACAGCGCAGATAACGGTAATCCCGTATCGCAGAGGAAGTCACCAAGTAGACCGAAGTGCCAACCTGTAGGTTAAGAAAGTTTAACTTTTCCGCAATTTACAGTAAAATAGCGCATTGCATAGTATATGCAATGCGCTTTGTGCTCATATATAGGGTTACAAGCGAGCGTTTTTTTGCTTATTTTTGCTATGAAAAAATGTAAACTTTACTATTTATGTCAAAAGGAGCACAAACTATGATGGCCAAGGCCGATAGCCTGGCCGAGGGTATGCTGAGAAACCTCAGCAAGGTACAATCTTTGGGATTCGGCAACACCGACATCGAGCGTCTGAAGGAGGGTGTGAAGACCCTCGCTGCCACCGACAGCGCTGTGGAGGAGGCTGCAGCTGCACTCTCTGAGCTACGCTACACAAACAACGAGACGATGAGACGCCTCAACGATGATGTGGTAAACATCAAGAAGGCCATCAAGAGCCATTACGACAAGATGGAGTGGCCCGACTTCGGCATTGCCGACAAGCAGTAATGCTGCCAGCAACGTAAAGGAGTTCCCCGAAAACGCCAGTCGGCGTTTTCGGGGATTATTAGTGTTATTGACCTTGCATGGCTCGGTGGGACAATGCCGAAAACTGTACATGCAGCTATCCATAAACTGTACTTATTTTTGCCGTAACAGGTGTGGTGCACTGAGCGTTATGCTGCCAAAACTGTACTTCTTCCTTTCCACCTGTTTCTTTCAGCTTTTGTCACCTTGACGAAGACGCCATGACGCACCTTGGCGATGTAGTAATCCTTGGTGAGGCGCACCAGTTTCTTGGCCACGCCCCCTTCGCCAATGCCGTACTCTGCGCCAATGCGGATGGCCTCGGCCGTGGTGAAGTTTCGGGGTAGCATGTGCAGGAAGCAGAGCGCACTCATGCGGGTACGCTTCGGTGCCTCTTCCTCCTTCTCTTCACGGCGCAGACGGCTGTAGATGGTGGAGGTCTGCATCATGCTATAGAAGATGTACGCGAGGCCCCACTTCAGGTCGGCCTCCGAGATGGCGAAGCGCTTCTCCCCGAACATACCCTCTACACAGCCCAGCTCCTCATAGCGGCGCAGCACAGCAATGATCATCAGCATACGGTAGAGGTTGAGGCGCGAGCGCAGGATGGGAGCACGCAAGTCCCTGTCGGGCAGGGCCAGGGCCACGAACGACACCAGCTGGCGGTAATACTCGTCGATATACTCGCGCTGCTCATCAGAGATAATCAGGCGGGGAAGCTCGTCCTCGTCCTTCCCCTCAAACGGACGCAGCTCCTTCCATATCTCCGTGAGCACACCCCGGTGATAGCCATACACGTCACGGAAAGCCTCGGCCGTAGCCTCGTCCATCTCGCCACGCACAACACTTTTTGCCGGCAAGCAGTGATAGAGGAAACGGGTGGATAGGCCATCCTCGAGGTTGGGGATAAACTCACGCACCGATGACATGGTACCCGTAGCGGCCAAGGCCAAGCGGGTGTGCTCGATGAGGTAGTCCTCATCGTCAGTCTTGCGCCCCGTGTGTAGCTGCTCCTCGTTCTGCGCGGCCAGCAAGATGTACATGAAGTCGCCGAACGAACCCTTGTTGGCGGCAACCATCTCGGCCAGCTCGGGGATATGCAGAAACGATATATTCTCGCCATTGGCATAGATAAGGCGGTAGAGATTTGCCGCCGTGGTCTTGGCAGGCAGCTTGTGCATACGGCGCAGGGGTGCTTGCGGCTCGTCCACCTCACTGGCAATATCATTCACATCCACGAGTTGCGATACATCGCCCTTGGCGGCAAAGGTGAGCTGACTGTTGAGTCGGGTGTAACGCTTGTGCCGCTTGCGGTGGTCGGACTTAGCTTGCTGGCTCTCCTCGCAGATAATTCGGTTGATGTCATCGACAAGGCTGGCCACATCACCCACACATCCCTTACCCGAGGCAGAGGGACCTACACAGATGTTCATCATGCCGAGCGAGTAGAGTCGCTGGCCGTGGCGTACACGCACATTGCTCATGGCCGAGCCGAGTGTGGGCATCATAGCCATCAGGAGCATGGTACGGATGTCGGCATCATCGTAGAGGCTGAGTGTCTCGCTCATCATCTGCGGTAGGCACTGCCACATTGGGTCGGGTAGGGGGCAGGGCACTGCCACGCCATCCTCGTCGTAGATGGAGTTCATCAGCGTGATGGGGTCTTCCACGACCCCTTGGGTGACTTCACCGAGCAGGGGGAACTCCTCTTGCTGGGTCTCACGGAGTACGTCGATGTAGGACGTTTGAGTTTTTGAGTTTTTAAGTTCTTGAGTTTGTAAGTTGTTTTCCATAATAAATATTATATAAGGGTTAGTTCCGTAAGGGTGTCAAACCTCATTTCTACCGCAAAGTTACAACATCAGAATCCCAATGTCAATACCCTGAATGCCAGTGTACTTGTAAATAAAACAGGTAGCTCGTTTGCAAAAAACGGAACAATAGATTATCTTTGTTTGGCATAGAGAAAAATGTTTCTACTCGCGAATAGAAATGTTTCTGACCGCGAATAGAAAGTATTCTGGTCGCGAGCAGAAAACATTCTGACCGCGAATAGAAAATCAGTTGAAACCATAGAAAAATCCCTATCGCCTATGAAAATCAAGAAATCGAAGCATGTGCATCATGACAGGGGCTATACCCCTGTGGTAAACTGCAAACTGACTAGCCGCCGCATCAGCCACTATGCCACCAGCACCTCGTACCAGAAGCTCAACGACTATGTGGCGCACGGCGAGATGGAGCGCGTGCCTCGCGTCAGCGGCTGCTTCCGCCCAACCAAGGGTAACTTCGGGCGATAAAAACAGACACTTCCCGAATTATGTACATTTTGTTTGCATAACGCACTGGGATATATAGTAGTTGCGCCAAAGTTATGTACAGTTTATGGAGGGTTTTATGGATAGTTTCGTTTCCCAATGTTAATTATCTTTCATCTTGCTGTAACCTTTTGGCAAGTCGTGTTGTCTAATTGACGGTGACACCAACAAGAACGAACAAAATGAACAAACAAACTAAAACAACGAACGATA
>JAFQLT010000065.1 GCA_017396545.1 Bacteroidaceae bacterium
AGGCCGTATCGGGCAACTGAGCATTGTTGTAGTGATGGGCCAGCTTGGACACGATCTTGCAGTCGTAGGGATCAACGCGGTTGGCCAGCCTGCCATAATATACTGCACTGTCGCCCTGCGCTAAGTTCGAGAAGCAGAAGAACTTCATTTTCAGGTCTTGGGCTATCATACTGTCTGACGGCACAGATTCATACAGGTCTATACACTTCTGATAGCCTCCCCGCTCGTAATGGCATTGTATGATTTTTCTTAACACATCGGTAGATGCGTCATGTTTGTAGGCCTCTTCATAGATGCTGAGCGCACGATAAAGGTTGTTGCACGCTCGGCAACTGTCGGCCTCCTTGACGATAGCCTGTATTTCAAGTTCGGGCACACCGTCCCTTGCATAGCCTTGCAGGCTGCACAAGCCGAAGAGTACGAGGGTGCAAAAGAGATGGGTTATTTGTGATTTCATAGTAACAGTTTGTCTATTTCTTCAAAGAAGTCCTTATACAAGCCTGTGCTGTATCCTGTGTTGTCTAATACTTTTTTGCCGTGGCGGTCGAATATAAGATAATGGGGGATGCCGCCTCCGTTTAGTTCTTTTATATCTTCCCACATCGTATTGGGCAGACGATAATGGATGCCATGCATTGAGTCCGTTTCGCGCACCCATGTGGCAGATGGACTAGTTTCATTGGTGACATAAACAAACACCACAGGTTTGCCCTCGTACTTTTTCTTTGCACCCTCCATCTCATTGATACCTTTCTTGCAGGGGGCGCACCACGTGGCCCAGAAGTCGAAGAACACGACTTTGCCCGGACACTCACTCACCACACGGCTAACAAACTCCTCGCCCGAACAAGAGGGGGTATCCTTTATAATGCTCTTCTTGTTCTGCGCTCTTAATCGTTCTACTGCAACTTTGGCAGAGTCATTCAGACACTTCAGTTCTGCATGGAACAATTCGGGGATGGTGTCGAACGCCTCTTCGGGCATGACTTCCATCTGTAGCATCCGTTTGCTCAGTCTTCTTGCTCTACGGTACCCCTCCATCCATTCGGTGACTTCTCCCTTGATGTCGTTTGCGTAGGCATAGGCGAGAGGACTGTCATTCCCGATGAAATAGAACGAGCACCCGTCTTTCAGATAGCGGAGTTCAGAGGCGTGCTTGTCTTTCAAAGCACACTTACCCTTGCTTGCCAATACGGTGTATTGATTGACATAAGAATGCTCAATCAGCAATCTTCCGAACTCCTTCTGGCGACGGCTATACTCTTTGTTGTTCTTTATGGCCGCAATCTTTTCCTGCGCGACATGCCACAGCGTATCGGCATCTGCGATTTTACGGAATGTGTTAAAAATCCAACGTTCGTGTACCCTCACCTCTTGCAGGTCACCGATGGGACCACTGAACTTGAAACACTTATCAAGAGGTATCTGTTCTCCCCGAGGATTGACGCTCTTGGTCAGTACCGCAGCAGCATCTATATCCATAGTGGTGTGGAAACCTGGAAGCATCATCAACACAAATTGGTCATATCCTATGGGGATAACAGGAAGCGACACTCCGAAAGCAATCATGTTGTAAACGCTGCTGGCCTCTATCGAATAGCTGTTGCCGTGGAAATTAAGATAACGCTCATTGCTGAATTTGTTGTTCAGGCCAAACATAGGCACTTCATCTATTGTGCCGTCCTGCTTGTACATATTCAATGTGACCGTAGCTGTTCCGTAGCAAGGAACTATGGGTTGTAACGGTTCAGTCTGAGGATAAGAGGGATAGTCCGACTCCTTTAACAAGAACGGATAGAGCTTGCCATCGAGCCTCACGCCATAATGATTGAAGTCAGAGCCCTCCTCTTCTATGAAGTCAAACCGTTTACACTGTTTATGAAGAGGTTCAAAGACGAGACTAACCGAGTCTTGCTCCCGTGTATATGTTTTTCCGTATTCCAGTGCTTCACTGTGTACCACTTCGCCTTCTTTTCGAGTAAAAACGGTACCTTCAATGAGCGCATATTGTTTGCCGTCTGCTTCTAAGTGGGTCTTCGCCGATAGACTCCAGTCACTCCTGCTACCTCTGTGTATTCCTAATACCGTAGCCTCTTCGTTCAATTCTACCGTACGCGTGGCAAAGTTCCCATTGCCTCGTTCGAATACCGGATACTCAATTACTCTCTCTCTTGTGCAACTGCCCAATATCACTATCGCTACGATAGGGGCAATCATCTGAAACATGCTCTTGTTCATCGTGTCTTGAATTTTTGTTACCACAAAGCTACAACTTCGTTCAAAAATCACGGCAAAAACACGCTTCGCAAAAGCCTCGCAACTGACTTTAGAGGTCTGAAACGACCTCGCAAAAAGCTCGCAACAGATTATAAGGCGTTAATAATTAGGGAAGTAATAGTTGTCGGACCGAAAGAGTAAATCCAGGTAGCGCATCAACTTCCATCAGAGCGAGAGTACAAAATCGTCCCACTCCTTGGCACCGCCATCGGGGCCAAGCACCTTCTTGTGCAAGCGCCCACGGATGCTCGATACGCTGTTCGGGGCACGATTGATGACGGCGGCGATGTCATTGTTAGAAACGCCGAGCTTGATGAGCAGGCACACCTGGAACTCCACATCGGAGAAGTCGTAGAGCGAGCGCAGTTTGCGTGAGAAACCTGTATATACACTATTGATCTGTTGCTCCATCTCGCGCCAGTCCTCATCGGTCATGTTCTCGCCAGCGGCAAGGCGTGGGCGTAGTGCCTGGTAATAGTCCGACTGGAAGAAGATGTTTTCCACCTGCCTGATGGCATCGGTTACCAACGCAGGCCGCATGCTCAGTTCCTCCTTGATGGCTGCAAGGTTCTGCTCCGCGCGTCGCTTGCGACGAGTGACCTCAATGGCGTATAGCACAATGAATGCCACAACGATACCTAATACCGTAATCACATTGCGATACTTGTCGATGGTGCTTTCCAGTTGGCGTTGGCTGGTAGAGTGTATCCAATCGTTCACGACATACCCCTCCTCGGTTCGGCGGGCATTATGGATGATATTGCGAATCTCCTCCTTACGCGCCTCCGTCATATCGGTAACCTTTCGCCAAGTCTCGGTACAGTAGTTCCATACGGTGGTCATCGTGGTGTCGTTGATTACGCGGAAAGGCTGTGCGCGGTAATTCACTATATAGATTGTCGTGGGAGTAAGAGAATAGCGGCCTTCAGCGTATGGCGTTACAAAAACCTCACCGCCTACTTCGTGTATGTTAAAATGAAAGAAAGTACCGTCAGAGTCAAACATCATAGCCTGTGCCCAACTTTCCAAAGAATAGGCATAGGAGTACCCTTCGGGATAGTGCTTGTCAATAAGTTTCCACACCCCCGTAATGTCAAACCCCTCACTTGACTGCACAGCCTCGCCCTGCCGCTTCTCCGAGCAAGAGGAGAGCAGTGCCAGCAACGTGGAGAGTATGATGAAGAGTCTATTCATGGATACCTTTGTGAGTTATTTTAGTTTGTGGGTTTCTCAGAAGAGATTTGCAAAGGTAGTCGTTTTTCTGCAATGAACAAAATGGGGGGAGATGGGTGCAAAGCATCGTTTGGGAAGATTCTCTGCATGATCCGGACGACTCTGTTACAGCTTTGTTATTTCTTCTTCGGGTTCCAGTTCCAATTATACACGAGGTGAAGCATCACGTAGTGGGGTAATGAGCGGTACCACGTCTCGGTACGGCCTTGGGCATTGACCTCATACTGCGTGGCTGAGAGATTGTGCAGCAGGTCGAAGGCTTCGAGGCGGGCGATGAGTTTGCCTTTCAGCAAAGGTTGACTGACCGATGCGTTCACTACAAAGTCGTCCGTGTTAAGAAGAACGTTGCCATAGCCTCGGCGGCTATACATAGTGCCATCGGCAGAGAGCGTAGTCTTGATACGTGGCAGAGTATAGCGTGCTGCAAGTCCATATCGGAAGTCCAAGGCATTGAGGGTGGTGAAGTCGCGCATACGTCCCTCGCTGTGACGCCAAGCGATGTCGCCCGTAGCGCGTACGTTGAGGTCGCCCTTCTGGTATTGTATGTAGGTGTTGTCACTCAGTGTAAGTGTATTTACAATGTTCTCGTGACTGTCTGTTTCTCCCTCAAACATCGTGTGGTCAATGGAGTGGATGTAGCCGGCATTGGCATTCATCTGCCAGGTCCAATAGCGCTTCTCGTCCAAGAAACAGGATATATCGTATGCTGTGCTGACGTTGTAGTTGCCTTTCACGTTCACGGGTTTGTAGGTATAGACTCCGTTTGCAGGGTTATAGGCTACCGACTGTGCTATGCTGCGGTGGTAGTAGAAGAAATGACTCTTAAATGTGTGGTTCAGCTTATGGGTACCATTGCCACGACTATAAAATCTGAATGAGGCATCCGTATATCTGCTACTTCTCAGGTCGGGATTGCCGAGTTTGACAATCTGCGGAGTGGCATCGTCGCGGTAGGATATGCGGTCAAGGAGCGGAAGCTCTTTCTGCTCGTGCCCTACGTGAAAGTTCAGTTCCCTTTTATACTCATTGTTGGGGAAATATTTATAGGCAAAGGCTACTGCGTATGGGAACTCGGTACTTCGAGCCAATGTATCAATCGGACCGCGCTTGTAATCCTGCCATTGGCGCATGGCGTTTACCGTAACATTGAAGGTTAGCGGATGATACGGGGAATTTGGCCTGTCTTTCAACGTCTTTGGCAGTGAACGGAAGTGGAACCAAGTTTCACTGTTGAGCTTGCGGTAACGGCTGTCATACGAGTTGTTACGGTCGGTAATGGCTTGCAGCGCATCAAGTTGTGACGGTAATAGCAGGGTATCGGGATGATACAGATAATCGTGCGTATACTCGTTGCTGAAAGAGATAGTTTCAAAGATATTCAACCAAAAGGATTTGCAGTTGAAGTATTCACTGGCATGAATATTACCTGATGTCTTTCGGTGGTGCACGTCATCCACATTGTATCTTGCATTTGCAAAAGGTTTCTCGTAAATGTATCTTCTAGCCCCTTGCATACGTTCATCTTTATGCTCGACGGAGAAGCTTGTACTCAGCTTGAAAACCGCTGATCCTTCCAGTCGGGCATTCCACGAGCGTCCCTCATTGAATCCGTTTTCACTCATACGGGTGAGTAACGTGTCGTTAAACTGCTCACTCAGCGCAGAGGCATTGCCCGAGTAGCTTTTGTGGCCGAACTCTCCGTTAAGTTTCAGGTAATAGGGTTTGACGAGGGTGAACTGTTCCTTTACGCTCAGTTGGTTGGCCTTGGCAAGCGATGTGGACTCTTTGTGGGCAGACGGTGTGCTTCCCTCCAAAAACAGTTCACTGTATTGCTGCATCTCACACACGTCTTCCGTCGAGGTGTATTCAAAGAGCAGATTGTTCTTCTTGTTCTTGTCGCCCGACTGGTAATCCATCTCGCCTGCCACACTGCGTGTTGTAAGCAAAGAACGTGGCATACTGGCTGGTGTCCAATGACCGCTTTGCCCAATCTGCCGCGATTCGTTCACATTGTTGGCATTACCCAAAAGCGTGAAGCGGTAGGGGTCGTTAAAAACAAGCAGGAAAGCACGACCCAGATAGCGGCCTTCAGTGCCACCAGCCAGTTCCACATTGGAGATAACACCTCTGTTATACTCGGCCTTCAGATTCACGTCCATCACATATTTTCGTTGTTCTGCATCGTAGCCCAACGCACGATTGAGGTCGCTTTGCTGCTCATACACCTTGATGGTCTTGACAGTATAATAGGGAAGGTTCTTCAAGAGTACCTTGCTGTTGCCTCGGAAGAAACTTCGCTCGCCAAGCAGCAGCTCATCCACCTTGCGGCCATTGACAAATATCTCACCGGCCTTATTCATCGTCACACCGGGGAGTTGCTGAATCAGTTCGTCCAGCATGGAGCCTTCGGGCAGATTGAATGCATCGGCATTATACACGATGGTATCACCCTTATAGAACATCTTTACCTTAGTAGCTGTCACTGCCACATCGTCAAGGTTGATAGTACTCATCTTGCGCAATTGTAGCGGAGAGAGCTTATTCGCTCCATTGCCTCCTTGTGCTTCGAATAAAAGCCAACCATCGTCATATCCTTCTAGTCTGCCGTGAAAGAGATACTTCCCACTCTTGACCTTGAAGAACATTTGTGCCTCGGTCAGCCGTCCATTCTTGTCGGTCATTTTTTTGACCTTCACTGTATCCATCACCACCGTACTGTCGGCAGCATTAAGCAGTCGCACGTGAACGCCGAGTAGGGGTACTTGCAGGAAGGCATCCTCTACCGAGCCCCATATGAAGGCATCCGAATTGTCTTGTGCGTTGGCCGGCACATATATGCCAAGTAAAGACCAAAGACATAAACTTGTGAATAAAACCTTTCTTTTCATTTTTGCTATTGTCTATTTCTTGAACTTTGTTGTCGCAAAGCTACAACTTCGTTCAAAAATCACGGCAAAAACACGCTTCGCAAAAGCCTCGCAACTGACTTTAGAGGTCTGAAACGACCTCGCAAAAAGCTCGCAAAGTCAAAAAAGCGCTGTAAATAAGAATGGTAATAAATGGTTGGCGAGTGCAGTCGAGATTCCTGCGTAGTTAGTCTGTAGTTCTCTAAATCCTATCGCGCATCAACTTCCATCAGAGCGAGAGTACAAAATCGTCCCACTCCTTGGCACCGCCATCGGGGCCAAGCACCTTCTTGTGCAAGCGCCCACGGATGCTCGATACGCTGTTCGGGGCACGATTGATGACGGCGGCAATATCATTGTTCGAAACGCCGAGCTTGATGAGCAGGCACACCTGGAACTCCACATCGGAGAAGTCGTAGAGCGAGCGCAGTTTGCGTGAGAAACCTGTGTATACACTATTGATCTGTTGCTCCATCTCGCGCCAATCCTCATCGGTCATGTTCTCGCCAGCGGCAAGGCGAGGACGCAGTGCCTGGTAGTAGTCCGACTGGAAAAAATCAGTTTCTTCTTGCTTGATAGCATCGATGACCAGCGTAGAACGTTCTTGAAGTTCCTCCTTGATGGCTGCAAGCTTTTGTTCTATATGTCGTTTGCGACGAGTGACAACTATAGCATAAACAACGGCAAACACCACGATGAATCCAAACATAATAACTATGCCATAATACTTGCTAAAAATATGTTTCAATTCGCGCTCTTTAGCAGATATCTCTAGTTCGAAAGGCTTATGCGCCACTTTTTCTTGTTGCGCTATGCGGCAGATTGTTCGGAATTCTTCTTTGCGACTTGTATGGATATTTGAGACACGACGCCAAGTCTCAGTGAATTTCCCCTTCCATATAGTGACAATGGTGCTATCATCAATAATGCTGAGTGGCATCTCGCGCCCACCTTCCACATAAGAGGTATCGACATCTATATCTATAATATAGCATCCAATAGAATGAGGTACCACGAACATGCGCCCATCCAATTGGGTCAAACTAAAATTGTAAAAAGTGCTATCAGTGTCATACATCTTATAACCAGTAGAATTACCTCCGTACATATAGGGGGCTCCAATCGGCGATACTCTGTCAATAAGTTCCCACACCCCCGTAATGTCAAACCCCTCACTTGACTGCACAGCCTCGCCCTGCCGCTTCTCCGAGCAAGAGGAGAGCAGTGCCAGCAACGTGGAGAGTATAATGAAGAATCTATTCATAGATACCAGTGTGAGCGCAACGCAGTTTCGGGTAGCAAAGATAGTCGTTTTTCGGCAAATCGCAAAAGTGGCGCAACATTTAAGCAAAAGTTTACGCAAAAGTTGCACTTGTAACTATTATGTAAATCAGTGCGCAATGTGTCAACTTGCGCAAATCTTTGTTTTACTACTGTTTTTTTGTTTATGGGGTATAACTCCTACCTCCCGAAGTTCCCCTTGGTAGGGCGGAAGCAGCCATTGACGCGAGGCACACGCTCCATCTCTCCGTGCGCCACATAGTCGTTGAGCTTCTGGTACGAGGTGCTGGTGGCGTAGTGGCTGATGCGGGCAAACTCGCGGACGCTGATGTCGTCGTGCGTCTCGAAGTATTCGTACAGCGCATCGGCCAGCTCGGGTGCCGACAGAGGCTGGCGCACCTTGCCCTCTACCTGAAACTTCACATCGGCAAGGCGGTCGAGCAGGTGCTTGTCGGCACGGAAACGGATGCCACTGATCTTTACGTCCTTGCCCGTGGGAGGCGTAGAGCCGGTGTGACTGCTCAGCTCCATGGTGAGCGAGCCAAGCCCGTCGAGCTGCACGCGGTAGCCGTGGCTCAGGGCATCGGTGATGGCAGTGCGCAGCGCATCCCACACGAGCTTCACATCGGTGGGCGTGGCGGTGGTGGCGTGGCTGATGTCGTGAGCCATCTGTTCGATGTCGACCTTCTGCGGGTGAGCAACGGCTACGGCCACACCCTGTATGTCGGTTTCCGTGCCACAAACGAGGCGGCGGCTAGTCAGTTTGCAGTTTACCACAGGGGTGTAGCCCCTGTCATGATGCACATGCTTCGATTTCTTGATTTTCATAGGCGATAGGGATTTTTCTGTCTTATACTGCTATAGGTAGACACATTTAATAACCATTAAAAATGTGTAAACAGTATGAGAAAACGGTATCAACATTACAGTGAAGAAGAACGTTTGTTAATTCTTCGTGACTACTTTACTTCGGGTATGGCCAAGC
>JAFQLT010000066.1 GCA_017396545.1 Bacteroidaceae bacterium
CACAGAAGATACGCCGCTTCAAGTACAAAGATTCGGCACCTACCGTGGAGCAGTACAGCAAGAATGAGAAGAAAGAGCAGGAGAAGAAGAAATAATACCACTCCCCTGATTCCTTAAATACAACCTCAGAGCACGCTGAGTGCTCTGAGGCTTTCTTAATAATCAACAACCACCAACTATGAAAAAAATCTACAGACTGAGCAGAATGCTCACCCTCATCGCCCTGCTCTTGGCAGGCAGCCAAGCCATGGCAACCGACAGTAACGACAAACGCCTCATCCGCGGCTACGACGGTGGCATGATGCTACACGCCGGCTACCTCTGTGGCAACATCGCTCCCCTATCCCATCAAGCGACGGGCGTTACCAAGGGCATAGGCGGAGTCATCCGCTTGCGTTTGGGCGACCATTGGCGCGTAGGCACCGAGGGCTACACCTCCTCGATGGGCCAGCTTGATAACGGCAGCTACGTGAAGACCTTCTGGGCAGGCCTCCTGGCCGACTACACATGGACATGGGGACGCTTTGCCCCCTACCTCGGCGTTACCGTTGGCGGTGGTACCACCACCGACTTCCTCATGTTTGAAGGCAGCAAGAAAGACTGGACTGCAGAGCCAGAAGCCTACTTCCACAAAGAACCCTTCGTAGCCATCGACCCCTTCATCGGGTGCGACTACATCGTAAGCTCCAAGCTACACCTCACCCTCAAGATTGACTACCTTAATGGCATAGGCGGCAAGGAACTATACCTCCCCACCGGGCCAAGAGCCTACATCGGATTTATCTTTTGCCACTAATAGTAAAGCGTTAAACGATAATATTTTAGTATGGCTACAAAATATCTATTGATATAGGAGCTACTACAAAACTATTAAAGGAATGAAAGCTATAAAATTTCTGTTTCTCGGCGCGCTGCTGGTGGCTGCTGCATCCTGTTCCAACGACGACGAAGCGTTAGCCCCGAACGCGAGCTATACTGCCGTTCAACAAAAAGCCCTAACCATTCTTAATGGCACTTGGGTTTCTAACGAAGTTAAGGTTAGCTACGAAATGGGTGGAATCTCGGTTACAATGGAGGTGCTTCCTTCGGACTCTCTCGTATTCCTGTCGCAATTCCCCGCCCCGCAATCCTTCTACGCTTATGACTACCTTCAAGGCAAAGAAACGGAAAGCTTTATAGCGTGTGGCACTTGCGAACTCTATACGATAGGGGCTGTTTGGGGCGTGTCGTCCCCCGCCTGTTACTACTACGTTACCCCTTCGGGCGACGCGCTGCACCTCTATAACGTGGAATCGGAATTGCCTGTAAAGTCCTACGACTTCCGCGCTGAGTCTGCTACTCGCTTCTACGCTGGTGTCGCTTATAACACCCCTATAATCTTTACTAAGCGGCAATAACACACACGCGGGCGCGTACTATTATTTTATAATTTGGTCTGCGTATGGAAACGGGAAATAAACAAACTTAATATAAGCCACACATACGCGTTTTGTTTATTCGGATGGGGAAATATGCATAAAGAAACATCCAGCGGACTCAGCCTTTCGACAGATCAGTCCGCTGGATTGTTTACACCTTACACTTGGATTTCATCAAACACCAATAACAAAAAGAAAAAGATCTATACTTTGCTATTGTTACCGATATCTGTTACTTCCCAAGGAATCTATCAATTACGTTCTATATAAGCTACGGCATCGCCCTTCTGTACAGTGTGGCCTTGTGGGATTACCTCAGCCAAACGACCGGCATAGCCGGCGTAGACGGGCACCATCTGTCCCCAACGAGTGGTGATGTGGCACATCAGTTCGCCCTCCTTGTAGGTGCGCCCTACGTTGGGGGCCGATGAGGGGCCTTCGACAGAGATTTCCCATATCACCTGTCCGTTTTCGGGTGCGCAGATGGCATCGGCCTTGGCATGCTTGAGGGCCTGCAGCTGTTCGGGAGTGACGCCTGTGCCGCCGAGTGCGGCATCCTTGGCTTTCTGCAGCTCGGTCTCGAAGCGCTGCTTGGCTACGCCCGAGCGGTAGTCGCGATACTGACGGTCGTGCATGGCAAACTCGAAGAGCTCTTCGTCGTCCTTGCCGGTGTCCCAACCCAGCTCCTTCATCTCCTTGCGGTAGGTGTCGAGAGCATCGGGGTAGTAGCTCTGCGGGTCGGCATCGGTGAACTCACGGCCCTGGCACTTGGCCAGTTCGATAATCTCGGGTGCCAACGGTCCCGGCAGGCGGCCACACTTGCCCAGTATCATGTCCCACGCGTTGTTATCAATCATGGAGAAGCGCTCCTCGCCCTTGAACATCTGCATGAGGTTCATCAGAGCGATGTTCTTCACATATTGGCTATAAGGAGTCACGAGTGGAGGATAGCCGAGCTTGGGCCATACGTATTCTACCTCATCAAAGAGCATGATGACAAGATCGTCGATGCTGAGCGGTGCCTTGCCCTGGCTCTTGAGGATGAGGTTGATACCTGCGTGCACGCCCTTGAGGTCGGCCATCATGGAGCCCATCATGCCACCGGGGAGTCCGCACTTGAGCAGCAGCGACGACATGTGCTTGTTCGTCGGATCCATGAAGTAGCCCAAGAAGTCGTCCATAAACTCCTGCGTGAGGCTACGCGCCTTCATGTAGGCGTTCATGTTGATATCGGGCACCTGGAAACCGGCATCCTTGAGCATGGCTTGCACGGAGATGATGTCTGGGTGCACCTTACCCCACGACAGAGGTTCGATAGCTGTGTCAATGATGTCGGCGCCGTTTTCACACACCTCAAGGATAGAAGCCATGGAGAGGCCCGGGCCTGAGTGGCCGTGGTACTGCACGATGACTTCGGGATGGCGTGTCTTGATGTTCTTGACCAGCTGGCCCAGCATCTTGGGACGCCCGATACCTGCCATGTCCTTGAGTGCTATCTCGGTGGCACCGGCAGCGATGAGCTTGTCGGCCAGCTCGGTGTAGTACTCAACGGTATGGATGGGCGAGTGGGTGATGCAGAGCGCGGCCTGTGGTATCATGCCAGCCTCCAAGGCGTACTTGATGGAGGGGATGATATTGCGGGCATCGTTGAGTCCGCAGAAGATACGGGTGATGTCGGTGCCTTGCGCCTTCTTTACCTTATACATAAGGCGGCGCACGTCGGCGGGGACGGGAAACATGCGCAAGCCGTTGAGTGCACGGTCGAGCATGTGGGTCTGTATGCCGGCTTCGTGGAAGGTCTTGGTGAAGGTGCGCACGGCCGTGTTGGGGTTCTCGCCATAGAGTAGGTTGACCTGTTCGAAGGCTCCACCGTTGGTCTCTACTCGGGCAAAGCAGCCCATCTCTACGATGACGGGAGCGATGCGGGCGAGTTGGTCGGCACGGGGCTGGTACTTGCCTGATGACTGGAACATGTCGCGGTACAAAAGGCTGAATTTAATCTCCTTCTTCATGTTGTGTTCTGGTTTCAATAAGATTTATTAAAGTTGTTTTTAACAATACAAAGGCAAATGTATACCTTATTATTGACAAAACAAACTTTTGTTGAAGATATTGTCGCAAATAGGCAAAACTACCCCGTAGAATAGGCCCAGGGTAGCTCAATATAGAAAGTAAATGCTTTTTATGGGTGTCACTTTTGTTCTACCCAGATGAGTTTACTCGTGTCGTAGCCGCGCTGTTGCAGATTCTTCAATATCTTGCTGCGCTGTTCGGAAGCAAGCTGTGGGGTGCGGCTAAGTATCCATAAGTACTTGGGACTGCTGCTACCCACCACGGAGTAGGAGTAGTCTGGTGCAAGGTCCAATATATAGTAATCGCTATAGAAAGGGCCGAAGAAGCTCACCTGCAGTTGCCCGGGCTTTCCGTTCTTCTTTACTTTGGCTTTGCCGGTGCTCTCTTTGTACGGACCGTCAAGGGTTTTGATATGTCCGCTGTTGAGCACTTTTATCTTGCCGTCATCACGCATCGAATATTCAGCCATGCTGCCTACAAGGTCTCGCTCGAAGGAGTGGTCGAAGCGTGCTATCTCATACCATTTACCAAGGTAACGATTGAGGTCGAATGAAGTGATGGTGCTGTTGTCTACCTTTTGGGCAATGGCCGTGGTGCACAATCCGAAGAGTGCAAGGGAGAGTATGGTGGCTTTCATAAGGGAATATGTTTCTTAAAGTGAGGAAAGTGATATTTTAATGTCATTCTGAACGAAGTGAAATAACCTTTAGGTCGCCGTTAAGGCAATCTCGCCATATGGTGAGAGGTCCGTTCGCTTCGCTCAGGATGACAACTGTTGTTAAGATTTAACTTTAGGGTTCCGGTGCAGAACAGAGACCTTTACTCTATCGTAATCGTCTGCTGCATCTGAGGCTTTTCTTCAGTGGCCTTGCGGGGTAGTTTGATGTGGAGAACACCATGTTTCACCTTGGCCTTGATATGAGCCTTGTCAACATCCTCGGGGAGTACGAGAGTCTGTTCAAACTTGGCATAGGAGAACTCTCTGCGCAGGAACTTACATTCCTTCTCGTCGCAGCAATCGGTGTCTTTGCATTCACCTTCCTTGCATTCCCCTTTATTGTCCTTGTCATTGCAGTTGCAGCATTTCTCCATGGTGATGACCAGGTCACCTCCTTCGTCGAGGTGGATACGGAAATCATCTTTGGTCATGCCTGGAGCGGCCACTTGAACTTTATACTCATCCTTCTTTTCGATGACGTTGATGGCCGGAGCCGTTGCTTTGGTGCGTCCCATCCAGTTGGTGTCGAAGAAATCATTGAAGATGCTCGGTACCCAGTCCTGACGATACATTCTTTTCATTGGGGTCATAGTTGAATTGTTTTTTAAGGGTTAAACAAACTTGTTCAACTATAATGCCTGTCCTCATATATTGTTCACGATACTTGCAACTTTTAAGTTATTTAGAGAGCAAAAATAAGCTACTGAATTTTAAGTACACCTTCTGGATCCAGTTCGTCAAGCTTTAATTTTATCGTCATGAGTTCAGAGCGTATTTCTTTAAGACGGACAATAATATCCTGTCGATCAACGACCTGTTGTTTGCAAATTTTGAGACGAGCACGCGCAGCCTTTATTGTGAGCCCCTGCTCCTTCACAAGATTATGTATGAGGCGTACGAGTTCGATATCCCGATTCGTATACTGACGGATACCACTAGCCGTCTTCTTAGGTCGCAATATAGGAATCTCCTTTTCCCAAAATCGGAGAGTATGTTCAGCAACTCCAACCATTGTGGCTACCTCGCGGATATTATAGTATAACTTCAAGTTTTTATTCTCACTTTCATTCATACTTTCCATATTAGTCAAGCACCTTGCCATGGTTCTCGGCCAGACGTATCATCTCATCGTACTGTTCTGCATCAAGATCCATAAAGTAATAATATGCGGGATTTACAGGATTGCCACGCAACAACACTTCATAATGCACATGGGGACCAGTCGAACGTCCGCTATTTCCCGATAGAGCTATGGTTTCACCGCGCACCACATGCTGTCCTCTCTTCACATTCATACTCTTGAGGTGGGCATAACGTGTCTCATAGCCATATCCATGGTCTATGGTAACAATATATCCATACCCTCTTTCATAGCGTGCATTCTTCACCACGCCATCGGCTGTAGCGTATACTGGAGTGCCTATATCGCACGCAAAGTCCATCCCTTTATGGAAGATGCGCGTTTGATATATCGGATGTATGCGGTATCCATAGCCCGAGGCTGTGCGTTTGAGATCCTTATTGGCCACAGGCTGTATCGCAGGAAGATGCACCAGCATGTCTTCGTGGTTACGATAAAAGTCAACTACTTCATCAAAAGACTTGGACTGTATATAAAGTTGACGAGAAAGTTGATCCATCTTTTGTGTCGTAGCTATGACCAGTTCCGCATTATCCATATCTTCGTATGCTTCATAACGATTGGTACTGGCATAATTGACATTACGAATATCATTGGATACCGGCTCTGCCATAAACATCACACGGTACAGATTGTCATCACGTTCCCGAATATCTTCCATCACTCCCATAGCTTCATCTAAACGTTGGGACAATACGGCATATTGACTCTGCAAACGTGCATTCTCAGAACGCAAGTCATCAACACTCTCAGGAGTTCCCAAAATCAAAAGCGTGACAAAATATCCCGACACACCCAACAAAACAAAAATCAATGCATTGCGCAAATAGGTAAGCAGTCGGCTACGTAGATTAGGATATACACGTATATAGGTCTTGGACTTCTCGCTATATTTATAATACACGTTTCTCATAGGCTGCAAAGATACAAAAAGCGAGTGAATAAACAAAGCCCGTTAGCATTCTATAACCCAATCGAAAAAATCTATCGTTAAAAAAAAAGAAAAAGCCCACATTCTTTTTGTAAATATAGCTATCTTTGCCAAAAATTTTCATAATGAAAAAATATACCCAATCATCCGTTAGCAACACCTCCGCATAAAATGCATATCAATACCTCCATCCTTACCATACACTTCCATGTAAATTCAAGATCCATCATATCTAACCAATACGAATAACAAGACATACAATTACAAACCTAACAGAATCAATACTCATGAAAAAAAAACTATTTACTTTAATCACCACATTTCTACTATTAGGAACAAGCCATTTATGGGCAGCATACACCTCCCCTGAGAGCGGTAAAGTATATCGCATACACAATATTAAATATGGAAAGGTCATAGGAGAGAACGGAATTGCCCGCGAATTGACTTCTATAGATGCTTCAGGCAACGAAGACTTTAGGCAGTTATGGCTATTACAGAAAAAGGCCTCAGGCTATACGCTACAAAATGCCTACTCAGGGCAATATCTACAGCACTGTGCCCAACAATCTACACAAGTTTATCCGACAGGAACTACAGAGGCCACCATATATTTAACACAAATATCAGGGACAACCTATGCTATAGGCCAGACTACAGGAGCCTACCTACATCTTGATGCCGGGAACAACATCGTACGTTGGTGGGACAAGAATACCGAGCCCTCGCAATGGCAGTTTGAGGAAGTTAGCGTATCATCCGAAGCCATATCACTACAACAGGCAACTTTCAAGAACACCTATGAAGAATACCAAAGCAAACTCGAGCTGATAGAGCATACGGAAGAATACAACGCGATTCTTCCCACCTTCTTCGCTGACACCGCATGCACAGAGTTACAAGCGACTTATGCAGCCATGACCGATGACGAGCTGCGCACTGCAATGAGCGCCTTGCCTATATCATTACAAGATATAGCCGTAAAAGTCAAGAACAAGACATGGGGACATCGCGAAGAGGAATTCCGTATCCGCAACTACAAAGCATATAGCGACCCCAACTATTGGGCTGAGGTTCTCTATACCAAGAAGTATAGCCGCATCAACAATCCTACAGGCATATATGGCAATGCAGGTGACGTTCTATACGTTTTTGTCGGCAACGATATACCTGAGGGCACGACTCTCACCGCCGAGGTCATCAGTGGCTCTGGCATACAAGGCGAGGCCACCACACTGACAAAAGGACTCAATATGATACCCACGATAAAAGACTACTCCAACTTATTTATCCGATACGTAGGCGAGACATCATTGGAGAGCGATGTTCTCATTACAGATTATCCCGAGTTAAAGATCCACATAGAGGAGGGCGTTGTCAATGGATTCTGGAATATCAATGAACACGATGACGAGGACTGGGTAGATATGATGGTAAATCTTGCTACAGCCGATGTGTTCCAAGTAAAGGGCGAGCGCATGATGTTCCACATGAGCCGTAAATACTTGTCAATGTATTGTCCCAATACCATTACCGATGCTATAGGTTGGTGGGATGACATGACTCGTTGGCAACAAGACATGCTGGGCATCGAAGATGTGCGCCTTACAAAGTTCAACAACCTTGGTTGTGCCATATCACTCACTTCCGGATACCAGTCTGCAACACACTACCGCACACAATATCTGGACTCATATATCGGCAATCTGCTACCTTACGAGAAGATGATGAGCAACGCCGACAATTGTTGGGGACCCGCCCATGAAAACGGACACGTACACCAAGCTGCCATACAGTCTGTAGGAACATCCGAGGTCAGCAACAACTTCTTCTCGAACCTTACGCTCAACAAGTTGGGGCGTTACATCTCACGCGGTAGCGCCAACGATGTCATCTTTACGGATTATACCAATCATAAACCCTACATCTTGCGCGACGGTGCCAGCACCATGCGCTCTTTCTGGCAACTCTATCTCTACTTCCATGAAGCTAAGGTAGACACGACATTCTACCCTCGTGTACTACAAGCGATGCGTGCAACCCCAATGAAGGCACGTGATCCCCGATATTACGCCAACTACGTATACGGCAACGAAGACCTCCTGCTCTTTGCCAAGGTCTGCTGTGATGTTGCCCAGCTCGACCTTTCAGAGTTCTTCCGCTTCTGGGGATATTTGGAAATTACCGACAAGCAGCATATCGGTGACTACGGCGATTTTTACCTCACTACACGCCAAAGCGATGTAGACGAGTTTCTCGCTCATGCAGCACAGTATCCCAAAGCTCCCTCCATCATATTTATTGAGGATCGCGTAAAGCCCATACCACGAACCGATGGTGGGCAGGGAAACAAACTGCATCACGGCACAGCAGTACGTGTAGGCGAAGCTGGTGATGTAGGGCATTATACTGACTTCATGGACACGAGCGTGAAGGCCGAAGGCTATCTTTATGACAGAGAAGAAAGTTCTATAACCATTTCAGAAGGCACCGGAGCCTTGGGATTCAAGGTATATGCAAAGAAAGACAGCACGCTTATCTATGGATCAAATCGTTTGAGCTTCAAGATCCCCAAGGAGTATGCTATGCAAAATATTCTTGTAGTGGCGGCTCAAGCCGACGGTACAGACGTCCTTATCAAAAGCAGGGCAGAGGGAGGTAGCGAAAGTGAGCAGCTAGCTATTCTGGAGCAAAAGCTAGCGTTAGCAAAAGAATACGCAGAAAAGACAGATAGTACTGGAATAAAGATAGGGTTCTTCAGGCCCAACTCTGTGAGTGCACTGAAAGAGCTCATTGACAAAGCTGAAAAAGTTATTCAGAATAATGACCAAACCGAACAATCTTACGGTGCATGGGCTATTTCACTCAATGATGCTCTGATTTCTTTACACACTAACCCTGAAGCACGTATACCCTTCGTTCCTGACTGCTTCTATTCCCTTACCGTAAGCAACAACGGCCGCTATATGGACAATGCCGCTGCTGGTCTCAGAACTTCGATTGTAAAGGAGGACGCTACCCTCCAACAATGGAAATTCGTTTCCGCAGATGAAGAAGGAACTTATTATATACAGCACCGCGAGACTGGCAACTACATCACTATGGCCACAAACAACCAGCGTGTAAAGGCCGCATCAAACGACAGGACAATGGCTGTAGCCTTCCGCTTGGTACCCGATGCACCGGGCGAGTTCTACATCCAGCTTGCCAGCAATGCCAACATCAACCTCTACAATTACAAGACAAACAATCAGGTATACGCAGCCAAGAACACCACCGCCGATGCCAAGTGGCTCATCACTTTGGAGGACGACATGATGTCGCTGCCCGAGACAAGTACCGAAGAGAAACTCGTCATCTACGGACTCCTTCGCACTGACAACGGAAAGTATGCAGGCTACACGGACTCACGCACAGACAAGGGACGCCTCTATAACAGCGCATACGACGAAAGGAAGGAGACCAACTTCTGGTTCTACTTCATCGAAGGAAGCGAGGAGGGCAAGTATGCCGTATACAACTATGCCACCAGAATGCCCGTGACCGCCAACGAAAGTAACCTTTGGACAAACAAGGAGGCCGAGACCG
>JAFQLT010000067.1 GCA_017396545.1 Bacteroidaceae bacterium
ATGGGAGCCATCGCCGTGTGTGCCTACTCCTACATGGCCCTCGTGCCCGTGATCCAGCGCCCCATCATGCGCCTGCTCACCACCAAGAAGGAGCGCCTCATCCGCATGGAGGCTCCCCGTCAGGTATCACAGACCGAGAAGATCATGTTCCCCATCATCGGCTTGCTGCTCACCGCGTTCATCGTGCCCAGCGGTCTGCCCCTCTTGGGTATGCTCTTCTTCGGTAACCTGCTCAACGTAAGTGGCGTAACCGGCCGTCTGGCCGAGGCAGCCAAGGGTCCGCTGATCAACTGCGTCACCATCCTGCTCGGTCTCACCGTAGGTGCCTCTACCCAGGCAAGTGAGTTCCTCACCCCCTCTACACTGAAGATCCTCCTCGTAGGTATCACCGCCTTCGTCATTGCCACCGCCAGCGGAGTATTGTTCGTGAAGTTCATGAACCTCTTCCTCCCGAAGGGCAAGAAGATCAACCCGCTCATCGGCAACGCCGGTGTATCTGCCGTGCCTATGGCAGCCCGTATCTCTCACGACGAGGGTCAGAAGGCCGACCCCACCAACTACCTGCTCATGAATGCCATGGGTCCCAACGTAGCCGGTGTTATCGGTTCGGCCTGTGCCGCCGGTGTATTGCTCGGATTCTTGATTTAAAGCAACACAAGCATATAATCAGAAAATGGAGCACCCTTTACGGATGCTCCATTTTTTACATGATTTAATTTGGTAATAATACAGATGTTTACCCTGCGTTTCTGTCATCCTGAGCAAAGCGAACCTTTAGGTCGACGCCCGAAGGGGCTGAAGTCAAGGATCCCGCGGTAGGACTTGGCATGATTCTCTGTGAGAGCCCCGTGACAGAAAAAATATTCGCTTTTCGACCAATAAACAGCGGTGAATAGACCGAATATGCTTATATTTGCAAAAAGTCACTGTCATGCGCACCCTCTTCAGCCCCAGCTACTGTTTAATGTTAGCAGCCAACTTTCTGATGTTCTTCGGTTTCTGGATGTTAGTGCCCGTACTCCCCTTCTATCTGGCCGAGACCTTCGAAGCCGAGGGAACGCTCATCGGCATCATCCTCTCGTGCTACACCATCTCGGCACTCTGCATACGCCCCTTTTCGGGGTACCTCATTGACATGTTTGCCCGCAAGCCGCTCTACGTAGTCGCCTATGCCGTGTTTACAGCCATCTTCCTCGGCTACCACTTCTCCACCTCCATAGCCCTGTTCGCCCTGTTCCGCATCGTACATGGCTTAGCCTTCGGCACCACCTCTGTCGGGGGAAACACCATCGTCATTGACATCCTTCCCACCGAACGGCGTGGCGAGGGATTGGGCTATTTCGGGCTGACCAACAATTTTGCCATGTCCATCGGCCCCATGATTGGGCTCTTCCTCCACACATCGGTATCGTTCGATGTCATCTTCATGCTCGCCTTTGCAGCCAGCGCCATCGGCTTAGTGTGTGCCTTATCAGTGAAGACACCTCCCAAACCACGCGTAGTGAGAGAGCCCCTGTCATTCGACCGATTCATATTGAAGAAAGGGCTTCCCGCCGGACTCACCCTGCTGCTCCTGTCCATTCCCTACGGCATGACTACCAACTACGTAGCCATCTATGCCGAGCAGATAGGCATCACACACAACACCGGTCTCTTCTTCACCTGCATGGCCATTGGCCTCGCCGTGTCACGTATCTTCTCGGGGCGCATGGTCGATCGTGGGCGCCTCACCCAACTCATCGCTTGGGGCATGCAAGGCGTACTCGCATGCTTTGCACTGCTTGCAGCCTGCCGCTATATCGCCCTGTGGGATATTGAGGTTTGCACCATCGTTTTCTTCATCATTGCCGTGTTGTTGGGAGTAGGCTTTGGCACCATGTTTCCTGCCTACAACACCCTGTTCGTCAACCTCGCGCCAAACAGCAAACGCGGTACAGCCACCTCCACCTACCTCACCTCATGGGATGTAGGTATTGGTATCGGAATGCTCATAGGAGGATACATTGCCGAGGTATCGACACTAAGCTATGGCTACCTCCTCGGTGCTCTGCTCACCCTCGGCTCGTTCCTCTATTACAATAAAGTAGTGGCACCGCACTTTCTAAGAAACAGATTACGATAGGAATACATTTCCTTTTTTCACAAAAAGCAACGTACAGAGTCTCAACCATTTCCTCCTCTCCGTTGTTCCATACTGAACTTAACCAACCCTTAACAGATCATTTATGGAAAAAACGGATTTCAGTACCGACGTATTCGGATCAAAGGAGATGCTACAGCCCTCTCCCGTAGACAAGATTCCCCAGCAGGGCACACGCCCCGACATTGCTTATCAGATGGTGAAGGACGAGACCTTTGCGCAGACACAGCCTCGCCTCAACCTTGCCACCTTCGTCACTACCTATATGGACCCCTACGCCACACGCCTGATGAACGAGGCCATCGCGCTCAACTACATCGACGAGACGGAGTATCCGCGCGTGGCGGTGATGTGTGCTAAGTGCATCAATATCATGGCCAACCTGTGGAACACGCCCGAGAAGGCGCAGTGGAAGACGGGCGCCCTGGCCATCGGCTCCTCGGAGGCCTGCATGCTGGGCGGTGTGGCTGCATGGCTGCGCTGGAAGGAACGTCGCGAAGCACAGGGCAAGCCTACCGACAAGCCCAACTTCATCATCTCCACAGGCTATCAAGTGGTGTGGGAGAAGTTTGCCGACCTCTGGCAGATAGAGATGCGCACCGTGCCCCTCACGCTCGACAACATCACCCTCGACCCCAAGCAGGTGATTGAACTGTGCGATGAGAACACCATTTGCGTAGTGCCCATCCAGGGCGTCACCTGGACAGGGCTCAACGATGATGTGGAGGCACTCGACGCCGCACTCGACGAGTACAATGCACGTACGGGCTACGACATCCCCATCCACGTGGATGCTGCCTCGGGCGGATTCATACTCCCCTTCCTGCAGCCCGAGAAGAAGTGGGACTTCCGTCTCAAGTGGGTGCTCTCCATCAGCACTTCAGGCCACAAGTACGGCCTCGTATACCCCGGCCTCGGATGGGTGGTATGGAAAGACAAGAAGTACCTGCCGGGCAAGATGTCCTTCTCGGTCAACTACCTTGGCGCCGACATCACGCAGGTGGGACTCAACTTCTCCCGCCCCGGTGCACAGGTGCTGGGCCAGTACTACCAGTTCATCCGCCTCGGTTTCGAAGGTTATCGTCAGGTGCAGCACAACTCCATGGAGATAGCACGCTACCTCCACTCGGAGATTGGCAAGATGGCAC
>JAFQLT010000068.1 GCA_017396545.1 Bacteroidaceae bacterium
ATGGTACATCGCGGGACAGACCAACTGGGATGCTCGCGACCTCACCATCGACTTCAGCTTCCTCCCCGAAGGAAAGAGCTACAAAGCCCATCTGCTCACCGACGGCATCAACGCACACCACGACGCCGAAGATTACCGCTTGAGCACTAGGGACTGCACCTCTACTACCCAGCAAACCATTCACTTGGCACCGGGTGGAGGATTCGTGATTAAATTGAAAGTTCTCCAAGAAATCTGAGTTCTCTGAGCGCTCCGAGAACTCTGAGTCCTCCGAGAAATCCGAGAACATCATAAAGACACCACCCAATGAAGAAACTACTCGCCGCCGCGCTACTACTCCTCACAGTCGCAGGAGCACAAGCACAAGCCCTCCCCGCAAAATGGAACACGCCGGGAGCAGGCAACCCATTACTACCCGGCTACTTTGCCGACCCCACCATCAAGAAGTTTGGTGACACCTATTATATATATGCCACTACCGACGGCACGGGCAATGGCTATGGCCCTGCCCAAGTGTGGATGTCGAAGGATTTTGTTAACTGGCGCAACGTCACCATGAACTGGCCCACGACAGAAGTGGTATGGGCACCCGACGTAGTGCAGCAGCCCGACGGCAGCTACCGCTACTATTACTGCACCCCGTGTGTGATTTATGTAGGCGAGAGTGATAGTCCCACAGGACCGTGGACAAACCGCCTCGGAGCACCGGATGCCATCCTCGTGCAAGACCGTTTCGTACACAATGCCATCACCCTCGACCCACAGCTGTTTGTCGATGATGATGGTTCCGAGTATCTCTACTTCGGCACTTGGGGCATCTACGAGAACTTTGGCTGCGGTGTAGCCAAACTTGCTCCTGACGGCAAATCGTTTACCGACAAGAAGCTCATCCTCAATACCGAAATTAAGGATTTCTTCGAGGCACCATTCGTGTTCAAGAAAGACGGCATCTACTACTTCACCTATTCGTCCGGCTCATGCCACGACCACACCTACCGCGTGCAGTATGCCATCAGCAAGGAGGGACCGATGGGACCCTACGAGTACAAGGGTTGCATCCTGGAGACCAATGCCGATGGCACCATCCATGGTCCTGGCCACCACTCCGTACTCATCGACGGTGACGATTACTACATCGTGTATCACCGCCACAACAATCCCCACTCCATCCATGGATTCCACCGTCAGATCTGTATCGACAAGATGGAGTTCGATGCTGAGGGAAATATCAAGAAGGTCATTCCCACTCACGAGGGACTCATCCCCGAGTCGTTCAAGAAGCAGGCAAAGAAGAACTATATAGAGAACTTGGCCTATGGTGCCAAGGTAACTGCATCATCCTATTACGATGAGTGGTTCAAGCCCGAGTATGCTACCGACGACAACAACGCCACCTTATGGCGTGCCCGCCAGTGCCATGGCGAGGAGTGGATTACGATTGACCTCGGCAAGGAACAGAAGTTCAACCAAGTATGGACACAGTTTGAGTATACCACCTTCTTCTATCAATACAAGATAGAGATCTCTGTTGACGGTATCAACTGGACACTCTATGCCGACAAGATGCAAAACACGCAACAGGGTTCTCCCATGATAGATGAGGGAGCATGCAAAGCACGATACATCCGCATCACGGTGACAGACACACAGAAGAACGGACACTTCCCTGCTATCTGGAACGTAAAGGTTTACAATGCCACCAAACGTAAAAATCCGAAGAATCTGTTGCCCGAGGTTGCTATCGACGAAGAAGCGCTCTTGGCTGGCTATCCATGGATTCATGAAAAGGATATCGAACCTGCCGAGCACCTGAAAACCGCCGAGAAGGGCAATAAGATTGTAGACATCAATGCCGATGACTACGCAATGGGAAAGGCCTTGAGCCTCAAGGAAATCAATAACCGTCCGGGCGGCACCTTCAGCGGCGACAAGAACATTGTGGTAGAGATCAAGAAAGGTAAATATGCCTTCTACTTCAATGGCCAGCAGTCGCTCAAGAGCAGCTTTAGCCTCCCCAAGACGATGACCTACAATGCACCCTACACCATCACAGCATGGACACTCAACCCACAAGTAGGCAACATCGAGACGGTAGCCGAATTTACCGAGCGCCGCAACGACCTCGCCACGATAGAGTTCCGCCAAGGCCGCGACCGCAGCAATGGCCTTGTAGCACATAACGCCTCGTTCGAGAACTCAGGAGCACCGAGAGAATGCCTCAGCGGAGAAGGTGAATGGCAACACTGGGTAGTGACCTTCGACGGTTACTATGAGCGTGTATATCTCAACGGACAGAAGATTATCGAAAAGAACATGTTCCTCATGATTCGTCCTGAAGGACGCATCACACTGGGTGCATCTATGGATGGCGGCAATAAGTTTAGCGGCTACCTGCACTCATTGCAGTTCTTCGACAAGAGCTTCACGGAAGCCGATGTACAAGCTGCCTATGCTGCCCCCTCCAGCACGAATGATAAGATTACATTCGACGGTGCGCTTGACCTGCAAGTACGCAGCCTCTCCCCCAGCCTACTCAGCATAAGCGTAGTGGATGGCAATGGAGAGCGCATGGAGTCGGGCCTGCTCAACTATAGATATGCAGTGACAAGTTTCGATAAGCCCAGGAATTCTAAAGGTTCCAAGAATTCCAGTAAATCGCCATCTAACTTCACCATCGACTGGAGCACTATCCCCTCAACCAATCTATCATCGCTCATCCTCGCTACCGACGGGAAAGGCACACAGAAGTGCCTCGTTCAGGTGACCGACGACAGCGGACAGTTCTCACACATTCTGAGTGCCGATATCACCATCGCAGCCGACCAGTTCGTCCACTTCGGCGACAGAGCCGACAAGCCTGCCGACTACATTGCCAACAAGGAGGGATGGGATGGCGTATTGGCCAATAGCGACCCACAATATGCCATGAGCGCACAAGCTGTAGACGGTGCTATCAAACTCACCTCAGC
>JAFQLT010000069.1 GCA_017396545.1 Bacteroidaceae bacterium
ACCTTTAATCTGCTTCGCAGCTTGAAATTAGGCGACGCCTCAGGAAATTGCAAATAAATTTGCATTTCCGTTCGGCTTGCACTAATTTTGTCTCCCATTATGAAGATACTGATTCTCGGAGCCGGCAAGATGGGCTCCTTCTTTACCGACCTGCTCAGTTTCCAGCACGAAACGGCAGTGTATGACATCGACCCACGGCGCTTGCGCTTTGTGTACAACACGTGCCGCTTCACCACACTGGACGAGATACGGGACTTCCGCCCCGAGCTGGTCATCAATGCCGCCACGGTGAAGTACACCATCGAGGCATTCAAGCAGGTGATACCCGCTCTCCCCAAAGACTGCATACTGAGCGACATCGCCTCCATCAAGACACAGCTGCCCGAGTTTTACCGCGAGAGTGGCTTCCGCTTCGTGAGCACGCACCCCATGTTTGGCCCCACCTTCGCCAGCCTGAGCAACCTGAGCAATGAGAATGCTATCATCATCAGCGAGAGCGACCACCTGGGCAAGGTGTTCTTCAAGGACCTGTACCAGAGCCTCGGGCTCAACATCTTCGAATACACCTTCGACGAGCACGACGAGACCATGGCCTACTCGCTCTCCATCCCCTTCGTGAGCACCTTCGTGTTTGCCGCCATCATGAAGAAGCAGGAGGCACCGGGCACCACCTTCAAGAAGCATATGGCCATCGCCAAGGGACTGCTCAGCGAGGACGACTACCTGCTGCAGGAGATCCTCTTCAATCCCCGCACACCGGGTCAGGTGGAAAACATACGCCGCGAGCTCAAGGAACTGCTGCAGATTATCGAGGAGCACGATGCCGAGGGCATGAAGGCATACCTCACCAAGATACGCGGAAAGATAGAGTGACACGCAGAGAAGCGGAGCGGACAAGAGGAAGAAGCGCCACGGAACCACATTTGGAGAAATCGTAAAAAGATTCTATTTTTGCAACCCAATGAAGTATCCATCTACAAGAACAGGTATGAAAAGAGACATCGTACTCCTCCTTTTGCTGTCGGTCGTAAGCATAAGCCTTGCTCAGGAGGTGAAGCAGAAAGACAAGGGCGAGATGAAGTTCGAGACCACACGCCACGACTTCGGCACATTCGCCCAGGACACGGCGATAGTGACCTACGACTTTGTGTTCACCAACACGGGCAAGTCTCCCCTCATCATCCACACAGCCAGCGCATCGTGCGGATGCACCGTGCCCGAGTATACGCTCGAACCCATCATGCCGGGCTGCAAAGGAAAGATAAAGGTGACGTATAACGGCAAGGGGAAACGCCCCGGCGTGTTCCGCAAGAGCATCACCATACACAACAACGGGAAGCAGAGTCCTGTGCGTCTCTACATCGAGGGAGAAATGATAGACAACACCCCACCCCAACCCGTGGAACTCATACAGGACGAGACCCTATACCAAGAGATTTACCCATAAAAAAACACCAATAATTACTAATTTATCTAAAAAGAGAATCTATGAGAAACAAGTTCCTGACCCTATGCCTCGTGTTGCTCTGCATGGGAGCCACCACGGTGCTGAGAGCCGAGAATGAGAAACCGTTTGTAATCCCCGAACTGCGCCAGTGGAAAGGTGCCGATGGCATGGTAGCCGTCAGCCCTGGCACCAAGGTGATATACGTCAATGCCGAGCTCGCCGATGCAGCCGAAGCCATGGCCGAGGACTATGGCTTGCTCTTCGGTAAGGCGATGAAGGCCAAGAAGGCCAGCAAGGCCCCCAAGGGCGCTATCATCATGGCCCTCACCGACGACAAGGAGCTGGGCGACGAGGGCTACAGCATCAAGATTGACGACTGCATAGCCATCGAGGCCAACACCCCCACCGGTGCCTACTGGGCTACACGCACCCTGCTGCAGATCCTTGAGCAGAACGAAGGGGCTAACCTCCCCAAGGGTACCATCCGCGACTGGCCCGACTACGCACTGCGTGGCCTGCTGCTCGACTGCGCCCGCAAGTTCATCCCCATGGATTACCTCAAGACCTTCACCAAGGCTATGGCCTACTACAAGATGAACACCATCCAGGTGCACCTCAACGACAACGGTTTCAAGCAATACTTCGGCAATGACTGGGACAAGACCTACGCCGCCTTCCGTCTCGAGAGCGAGCTCTTCCCCGAGCTCACTGCCAAGGACGGCAGCTACGGCAAGGACGAGTTCCGTCAGTTCCAGAAAGATGCCGCCAAGATGGGTGTGAACATCATCCCCGAGATCGACATCCCAGCCCACTCGCTCGCCTTCTCCCCCTACCGCAATGAGTTCGGCTCCGAGAAGTACGGCATGGACCACCTCGACCTCTTCAACGA
>JAFQLT010000070.1 GCA_017396545.1 Bacteroidaceae bacterium
AAAGGAGAGCAGACAGTCGAGCCGCGCTATCTGGTTGGCATCAATCTGTATGGCTGGAATGTATTCGTTGAGTGCAAAGACGAGGTCGTTGTAGAGGCGGTTTTCGAGAGCCGATATCTTGTCTTCGGCACCGAGAATCTTTTCTTCATACTCTTTCAGTTCTTGCGTGATGTAGCGCTCGGCATTGACGAGCGTCTGCTTGCGTATCCAGGTCTCGGGAACCTTGTCCTTATGTGTGTTGCGCACCTCGATGTAGTAGCCAAAGACGTTGTTGAAGGCAATCTTCAAGCTGGGAATCTCGGTAGCCTCACTCTCGCGCTGCTGCATCTGCAAGAGGTAGTCCTTGCCCGAGTAGGCGATACGGCGTAGCTCGTCGAGTTCCTCGCTCACGCCATCGGCAATGACGCCTCCCTTAGCTACGAGCAGGGGTGGGTCGGGCTTCACCTCACGGGCTATGCGGTCGCGTATGGTGCGGCACACGTTGAGCTGCTCGCCGATGCGGCGGATGCTCTCATTGTCCGATGCCTCGCAGGCCGCTTTCACGGGCTCGATGGCATTGAGCGCTACCTTCAGCTGTACCACCTCGCGAGGCGACACGCGGCCAGCAGCCACACGGGAGATGATGCGCTCGAGGTCGCCAATCTGATGCAGGGCATCGTCGAGCAGTTCGCGGAAGTCGGGATGGCGGAAGAAGTACTCCACAATATCCAATCGCTCATTGATGGCGCGTACCTCCTTGAGTGGGAATACTACCCAGCGCTTGAGCAGGCGGGCGCCCATGGGACTGATGGTCTTGTCGATGACGTCGAGCAGCGACTTGCCCCCATCGTTCATCGGATGTACGAGCTCGAGGCTGCGCACGGTGTAGCGGTCGAGGCGCACATAACGCTCCTCCTCGATGCGCGAGAGTGTGGTGATGTGCTTGATCTGTGTGTGCAGGGTCACCTCCAAGTAATGGAGTACAGCGCCTGAGGCTACAATGCCATTCTTGAGGTGCTCGATGCCGAATCCCTTGAGATTCTTTACTTGGAAATGCTTGATGAGTTTTTCCCGGGCAAACGACTCGGTGAAGGCCCAGTCGTCGAGCTCGAAGGTGCAGTATTTGGTGCCGAAAATACTTTCAAACTGGCTTCGCAGTCCGTGCTGAAAGAGTATCTCCTTCGGCCCAAAGTTGACCAGCAGTTTGTCGATATAGTCGAAGGGTCCCTCGGCGGTGAGGAACTCACCCGTAGAGATATCCAAGAATGACACGCCGCAGGCTCCTTTACCAAAGTGTACGGCAGCGAGGAAGTTGTTCTCTTTATAGTTGAGCACGTTCTCATTGATCGACACGCCCGGTGTCACCAGCTCCGTGATGCCACGCTTGACGAGCTTCTTCGTCATCTTGGGGTCTTCCAGCTGGTCGCAGATGGCTACGCGGCGACCTGCACGTACTAATTTAGGCAGATAAGTATCGAGCGCATGATAGGGGAAGCCCGCCATCTCGAGCTGCTTGTCCTTGCCATTGGCACGCTTGGTGAGCGTGATGCCCAGTATCTCGCTGGCTACGATAGCATCGGTGGAATAGGTCTCGTAGAAGTCGCCACAACGAAACAGCATGATGGCATCAGGGTGCTTGGCCTTAAGCTCCAGGAACTGCTTCATCATCGGGGTCATCACTATATCTTCTGCCATATTGATTTGCTTTATTGATTTCTATGCCATTGGAAAGAAGGAACAAAGATACTAAAAAACGGACGAAATACCAAATATCAATGGCAAGTATGTCTATGAAAAGATAGGGCATATCGGCACTTCAGCCGTCATGTCCTGTTTATACTTATCCCTTGAGATTGGCTATCAGTAATTATGCATTGATCTTCATCATATCCTCAATAATGTCGCGCGAGTTGCTCAGGCGAGGAATCTTGTGTTGACCACCCAGTTTCCCCTTCTCCTTGAGCCAGGCATCGAAGAGGCCCTTGCGGGCTGGAATTATCTCTAGCTCTTGCAAGGTGATGTCTTTGTAGCGCTTGGCCTCGTAGTCGGAGTTGATAGTCTGCAGGGCCTGGTCGAGCAGACGGGCGAAGGCGCTGAGGTCGGCAGGGGGTGTGGCAAACTCAATGAGCCACTGGTGGCGGCACTTAGCGTTGCCATCCATAAAAACGGGCGCGGCGGTGTACTCCTTGACCTGTGCACCGGTATCCTCGCAAGCCTGGCGTAGCCCCTTCTCGGCATTGTCTACCACAAGCTCTTCGCCAAAGGCGTTGATGAAGTGCTTGGTGCGGCCGGTGATGATAAACTTATAGGGATTCTTCTGGGTGAACTTCACCGTGTCGCCGATGATGTAGCGCCACAGTCCGCACGAGGTACTGATGACCATAGCGTAGTTGCGTCCGGGCTCTACGCCCCAGAGGGGTACGATGGTGGGATTCTCCTTTCCAAATTCGTCCATGGGGATGAACTCGTAGAACACACCGTAGTCGAGCATCAGCAGCATGGCAGGGTCAGCGAGGTCGCTCTGTAGGCCAAAGAAGCCCTCGCTGGCGTTGTAGGTTTCCATATAGTGCATGCGGTTCGTGGGAATGAGCTGCCTGTACTGTTCGCGATAGGGGGTGAAGGCCACACCGCCATGGAAGAAGACCTCAAGATGGGGCCACAGCTGACAGAGGTTGTCCTTGCCGGTGATCTCGAGTGTACGCTTGAGCACGGCCATCATCCAGGAGGGCACACCGGAGAGGTTCGTGATGTTGCAATCCTTGATATACTGGGCTATGCGCTCCATCTTCTCCTCGAAGTCGCTCAGCAGTGCAATCTCTTTACTGGGCACACGGAAGAGGTTGATAAAGGGACTGACATTCTCTATGAGGATGGCGCTGAGGTCGCCCACGAGACTGTGGGGAAGGTTGTAGTTGGGGGCATGGCTGCCGCCGAGGATGAGCGCCTTGCCGCTGAACATGCGGCTCTGCGGGTTGCTGCGGAGGTAGAGGGCCACGGAGTCGGTGCCGCCACGGTAGTGGAGGTCGTCGAGGCCATCCTGCGATACGGGGATAAACTTGCTCTTGTCGTTGGTAGTTCCCGATGACTTGGCGTACCACTTCACGCGTCCGGGCCACAGGATGTCGCTCTCGCCATGGCGCATACGGTCGATGTAGCCCTTCAGTCCCTCGTAGTCGGAGATGGGCACGCGGGAGGCAAACTGCTCGTAGTCGCGGATATTTTCATAGCCATAGAGAGTACCCCACTCGGTGTGGCGGCTCTTGCTGATAAGGCGTGAGAGGACGCGGCGCTGTATAGCCTCGGCCTGGGTATCGTATTGGTCAATCTTGTGCTGTCTGAACTTTAAGGCAGTACCAATCAGCTTTGTTATCATCGCTTGACGTTAAAAAACGTACAAAGGTAGTATAAAATTGAGGAAACAAGTAAATGACCTCTCTCTTTTATGATAAATTAACGTGGGTAGCCTTTGTGCAACAGATGATTGCTTTCTTCCCGTTATATAGTGTAGTAGCGAAGAGGTAGGTATCACCTCCATCGGCTAGCTTCAGTCGTTTGCGTAGTGTCTCGGGGCGATCTGGGAAGTTGCGCACGGCTATGTTGGCTCTCTTTAGTCCTGAGGAGATACGCTTGAGCTCATTTTTCCCGAATCCATCGATGCTTTTTACCTCAAACACGCGGCCAGGAAAGTTGGGGATAAGTATGTCTGCGGTGTAAAGGTGTGTGTTAGGGTGGAGTTTCATCAGGTTATAGCGCTGGGTGGGCAGCCGAAAACAGCCTACCTTCATCATCGAGCTGTTGGGCTCGTACAGGTAGCGGCCTATGGTGGCGGTGTAAGAGCAATGCGCCTCCTGTTCCTCCTCAATCATGAAGTCGAATGCCTGTGTACATCCGCCTTGAAAGTTCATCGTATGGATGCTCACTGTATCATTCACATTGCCATTTAAGATGAAGAGCAGTTCTTTACACTCATTATTTACTGATACTGCATGCACTTCACTTACTGAAGTCAGCTGGGAGAGAGCTAGTGATATATCGAGCATGGGAGAGCATTTGACCATCACCATCGTCGCTTTCTGTAGTAAAGTGTGCTCTATGCGGCATACATCGGGATCACAATCGTTTAGGGCTACTACCTTATTCCCTGACTCGTCGCGACGGGCTGGGTCGATGAATATCCAGTCTTGCTGCGGTAATGTGCCCAGTACTTCCAGACTGTTGCCATTGATGACCTTGATAGGCAATCCAAGGAGAGCAAAGTTGTGCTTCGCTATGTGACAAAGCATATCGTTACGTTCTATATACGTAGTGTCTTCGAAGTTTTTGGCCATATAGCTACAGTCAATGCCGAATCCGCCAGTGAGGTCGGCCAGCTTACTTCCGCCCACAAGTGAGGCCTTATAGCGGGCAGTGGTCTCCGATGAGCATTGTTCCATGGAGAGTCTCACGGGATAGATGATGTCATCAACCGCTGTCCACTCAGGTAGCTTCGTTGCAGCCAACCTGCGCCCTTCAATCTGCGTGACAGCCACACGCATATCCACTTGAGGATAGCGTGCCGCCTGTAAGGCCAACTGTCGCACATCATCCCCAGCATGCTCGCGAATAAAAGTTCGTGTGTGTTCGTCAATCATGACTGTGCCTATTTTTATCAGCAGCGAAGATACATCAACGGTAGCAAATGGCAAAATTTTTTTAGTATCGTCTAAAAAAAACGGCGGTTTTCTCAAAGGGAGTACTTCTACAATGTTTGCCTTTATTGCAAATGTAGGTATATTTGCTTACGATGTGAAACAAAAAAGGTCTTTTTATCGGACTTTCAAAAAAGAAAGCGTACCTTTGTCTGCATGATTCACCCTAAAACTATATTCCGCATCATCGGGTCGTTGCTCTTGCTGCTTGCAGCCATCTTCCTATTCTTTGGCATGGCATCGCCGTTCTTGGAGGGTAATGACTTGTTTGGCTTTCTCGTTTCTGCTCTGGCTACCACACTTGCGGGTTTGTGGTGCTGCATCATCGGAAAGGGGAGTAGGGGAGAGTTCTCGCGCCGCGATAGCTACATTACCATCACGGCTTGCTGGATTGCGTTTGCGTTTTTCGGTAGCTTGCCTTATTGGCTCGGGGGGCATATCCCAAGTTTCACAGATGCTTTTTTCGAGTCGATGTCGGGTTTTACCACCACAGGTGCCTCTATCCTCGACAACATTGAGAGCCAGCCTCATGCGTTGCTCTTGTGGCGTAGTCTCACACAGTGGCTCGGAGGTTTGGGTATCGTCTTCTTCACGGTAGCTATCCTGCCGATGTTCGGCATCGACAAGGTGCAGCTCTTTGCTGCCGAGTCTACAGGTGTAAGCCATCGTAAGGTTCATGCACGTATCTCTGTGGGGTCGCGTTGGATATTCGGCATATATCTGCTGCTTACAACTGTGTGTGCTGTATCGCTTAAGGTGTGTGGCATGGATTGGTTTGATGCCATTAACCATGCGCTTACAACGACAAGTACTGGAGGTTTCTCTACTCATCAAGCCAGTATTGAATCATTTGCTTCTCCTCTGATAGAGTATATAATCACCCTATTCATGTTTGTCAGTGGTATCAATTATACCCTGTTGTATCTTTTGCTATTTAGGGGTAAGATGAGTGACCTCTATCATAATACCGAGTTTCGCGTATATCTCTTCACTGTACTGGGATTTACGCTCTCCATAACTGTTGGATTACTGGCTCAAGGAGATATGGGCATAGAGAAAGCTTTTCGCTTGTCGATATTCCAGGTCGTTTCGTTGCAAACCACTACAGGTTTTGCTACTACTGATTATATGCAATGGGCTCCCTACTTGTGGATGTTGGTTAGTTTCGTTATGTTCTTTGGTGCTTGTGGAGGTTCTTCTACAGGTGCCATGAAGTGTGGTCGTGTAGCTATCCTTGCCAAGAGTTTGCGCGGAGAGTTTCGTCGTGTTCTCCATCCTAACGCAGTGATTCCCGTGCGTATGGACGGCAATGCCATCAGCTCCACCACGCAGGCGACAGTATTGACTTTCGCTTGCCTCTATTTTCTTTTAATCTTCGTGGGATGGTTTATCTTCATGATTATGGGGATCGACTTCATCGAGGCCTATGGAGTTTCGGTAAGCAGTGTGGGTAACGTCGGACCTGCGCTTGGCACCTTGGGGCCGGCCTATTCGTGGAGTGCGCTGCCAGACACGGCCAAATGGTTCAGTGCATTGCTAATGCTTGTCGGGCGTTTGGAACTGTTCACTATTTTGCTTATGTTCACCACTTCGTTTTGGAAGAAGAGGTAAGTTGTATTTGAATTGTAGCTGGGGCAATTCCATTTGTAGGACTCACGTTTATTAACAGGTCTATGGATAGTATCAATCTGACCCCAATAGGTTTCTTATACAGCCTACTTTGCTACTGTATATATATGTGGTCGTAAACAATAGGTCGTTAAGTATAAGGGGGGGGACTAAGCTTAGTCCCCCCCCTTATACTTAACGACTTATTTAGATTCGTTTTTATACCCATAGTGTCCATAGTGTCCATAGTGTCCATAATGCCCATACTTCCCGTACCCGTAGTAGTAACCATACTTACGGTTGTTCATATCTATACCATTAAGAACAATACTCATATTTTTCAGCTTGTTTTCAGCATACAATGAATTGACGAACGACAAAGCACTCTTGGCCGTATAGTCTGCACGGCATACATAGATGCAGGCATCTACGACACGAGCGATAATCAGAGTATCAGCAACTAAGCCTACAGGTGCAGTATCCAGTATTACATAGTCGTACTTCTCCTTCAATAGTTCGATAGCCTTGTCCAAATTCTTCTTTGACAGCAGCTCCGCAGGGTTGGGAGGTACAATTCCCGCAGGAAGAATATCCAAGTTTGCATTGATTCCCGAAGGGATAATTTGCTTAAGTAGCAAGTCCTTATCATCTGCATCCCCAGCCAAGAATGTCGTAATGCCCTTTGTGCGGTCGGCAAAGCCAAACATTTCGGCCAAGCGGGGCTTTCTGATGTCAAGTCCTACGAGTATCACTTTCTTACCCAAGAGTGCCATGCTCATAGCCAAATTGGATGAGATAAAGGTCTTACCTTCGCCTGAGGTTGTAGAGGTAAACTGTATCACCTTCTTCTCAGGGCCATCAAGTAAGAACTGCAGATTGGTTCTGATAGAACGGAAAGTCTCGGCCTGCATGTTATTCTCATTTTCTTGTACAACGATACCGCGTTGACCCTTTTTGAGATCATGGCTGATAGCAACATCTCCCAATATTGGAATTTTAGTAAGTTTCTCCAAATCATTGCGTCCCTCAATTTTATAGCGCAACACTTCTAAGAGATAAATGAAGGCAACAGGAATGGCACATCCCATAACCAAAGCCACGAGTAGTATCATACTTCTTTTGGGTGCCACGGGGAAGTCATTGGCCAAGGCTGCATCTATAATCTTTGCATTGTCAGCAGTAGCGGCCAAAGCGATGGAGTTCTCTTCACGCTTCTGCATCAGCATCAAGTATAAACCTGCTTTCACCTCTTGCTGGCGCTTGTACTCCTCAAGTACTTTTTCCTGACTGGGAGCATTACCTATCTTTGATTCATATTTGACGGCCTCCTTCTCAATATCACGCTTCTGGATAGTCAACGATTCATAGAGTGACTCGACAGAAGTCTTTACTGAGTTGGCCATCAAGTCAAGGCTGATAGTAATGTCAAGCACAGCCGGATTGCTCTCGCTTGCCGTACGCAACAACCTGTTTCTTTCCACTACGCCCTCATTGTATTTGTTTATGAAGGTAACTAATGAAGTCTCCTTGAGTCCCACATTTACAGGAATGGCTTGCAATCTGTTTTCGGGATTATTTACATATTCTCTCAGATAGGTGACGAGATTCAACTGTGTGTTGATATCTACGCGCTTCTTCTCATATTCGGAGTTGCCTTTCAATACTTCTTGTGCATCGCCTGCAAGGTTGGTCAACCCAGAGGAACGCTTGAACTCTACCATTGCATTTTCTGTTGCATTGAGCTCTTCTTCTACCTTACGCAATCTTTCTTCTATGAACTCTGCTGTTTTCAAGGCCACAACATTCTTGTCATTATTGTTTTCTCTATTATATGCAGCAACAAGGCTATTCACAAAATCTATGCCGCGCGCTTTGTTCACATCGAGCAGCGAGATATATGCTACCGATGTGGTCTTTGAAGTAGGCTCAACGGAGAGGTTGCTTAAGAAACTCTTCGCCATTCTGATGGGAGGTACCACAGAGATATATAATGTCTGATTAGGAGTCAAGTGCTCTGCTTCTCCTTTTGACAATACCAACTGGCCGATAGGAGACTCTACAACATAGGGCAATGCCGAAACCTTTTTGTTGTACTCATACTCTTCGCCATACTGGTCGACATACTCGTAGGCAATCTCATAAGATACCGAATCTGGTTGGGTAATCTCAAGGGTAATGCCTTTTGTCATATTGTCCAAATCTTCTCTGGCGATACTCAAGTTTACGGGATATGATCCATAGATAACCTGCTCTCTTATACGGCCTTTGATACGATAGGTTACATAGAACTCCTTGTCCAGTACTGCTTGCTTTATCATCGATTTGGATCGCAGTACCTCTATTTCATTGTCTATACTACCCGTTGCTCCTACAAAACCGAAGTCCTGCATAGCCATCATCTGGTTTTGGAAAGACCCTTTCTTGTCATCATTGATCATCACTGTAGCCTGTATTCTATACACGGGTGTTGCGTAGCGCAAATAAATAAAAGCACAAGCTATACAAACCACCACAGAAACGACGAACCATTTCCAATTGATGAGCAGCTTCATCAAGATGGTCTTGATGTCAAAACCGCCTTCTTCTTCTTCAAACTTGTTGACCATTAAATTCTCGTTGTTCATAAGAATATATTATCTAAGGATGTTAAGTAAAAGGTTTACAAAAGAAATCATGATAGAGGTTGCCGAGAAAAACAAAGATGTCATGCTACCCACATCCGAGTTTTGAGCTTTTGCCTTATTGGGCTGTACGTAAAGCACATCGTTCTGGCGCAAATAGTAATAAGGAGAGTAGATAATGTTGGCATCATTCAAGTTCAGAGGTACAATCTCTTTTGTACCATCAGCATGCTCACGAATCAGTTTCACACCATCGCGCTTACCATAGATTGTCAGGTCTCCAGCCAAAGCTAAAGCTTCGAAGATATTAACTTTCTCATTGGAGATAGTATATGTATTAGGGCGCAACACTTCGCCTAAGACCGAAATCTTATAGTTGACCATTCTAACATTCACAATGGGCACATTAGTGAAATGGGGTTGAAGTTTATCCTTAATCATTTGTTCTACTTCAGTCTTTGTCATACCGCCGACCTGTAGCCTTCCCAACGTGGGGAATTCGATGTAACCATCATTATCCACCAAGTAGGACTGCAACGTCGGCTGCGAGGTCAGATAGCGTGTCGATGTATTATAAGGCACCGCTATTGTCAAATTGAAAGGAATAGCTGCTTCGGCGTCTTCACTATTCACTGTAATGGTCAAGAGATCCTTGGGTTGTATGCGTGCATCATAGAGTTCCATGACTTTTGTTGTATCCAACTCACTCGTATTTTGTAAATAAGGAACCTCTTTATAGGAGGTGCACGAAACAATTGCCAGCAGACCTAATAGCAATAAAAAACAGTTTTTCCTCATAATCATTCTATAAATCGTTACTAAAATTCATTATTCAATGGGCAAATATAGCACATTTCTCAATATATAAAAAACTTTAACACTTTTATTTGTTTCTCATTAAGGATTTCCATCTCAATCTATGGTCCAATTGGGATTATGCGACTTTGTTTTGTTAGGGTCATAGTGCAATGCCTCAACATCGGGGATACGTATTCTGTATGTGCGCCCCGATTTGTTGTTCATCGTGTATTCACGCAGCCACGGATTCTCTTCCTTGAGTTGAGCCACCGTCACGCCCTGCTCCTTGGCAAATGCCGTGAGGTCATCGATCTGCCTTGTCGTGGTGACAATCCTCTTCGGGGGGATGTAGGGATAGAGTTGTGAGCGGCGGAGCATAAAGCCGTAAGCCTTAGGGTTCTCCAGTACCTCTTTGGCAGTCAGTATACGGAACATGTACCGCGAGGTCTCTTCTACCAACCAAAGGTCCATAGCATTGTCTACGCCCTGCTGTTCGAGACGGCGCGATATGCCATTCTGCCCGGCATTGTAACTTGCAGCCACCGTCATCCAGTCGCCATACATCTCATAGGACTCCTTCAGGTAGGCACAGGCAGCGCGGGTAGCCTTCTCCAGGTTGTAGCGTTCGTCGATATTCTCGTTCACCTCCAGGCCATACTTGCGTCCTGTGGCTTGCATGAACTGCCACATGCCGGCAGCTCCGGCAGGCGATTTTGCCAGGGGGCTGAGATTACTCTCGATGACCATGAGGTACTTCAGGTCATCGGGTACGCCACACTCCTTGAGTATGGGTTCCACGATGGGGAAGTAGCGGTTGGCCCTCTTTATCATCAGCAGCGTCAGTTGGTGCGAATAGGTGAACGCGGTAATCTCGCGGTCCATACGTTCGCGCAAGTCTGCACGGTCCAGTTTGATTACCTCGTCGGCAAAGTGGACCTCTGATGGTACGGAAGGTACTACTGCCAGTGCCGCAACCTTTGACTCGGGTAACTCTTTGTCACCCACCTTATGGTTGCTAAGTAAAAAAGGTATGCACATCCCTATACATATATATATACATATAGGGATGGCTTTACGCATGAGTCCCATCATAGATTGTTATGCTTTTGGCAATACTTCCAGTGCACGGCGTGCACGGCGCAAGGTCTCTTCCTTTCCGATAAAATCGGTAAGTTCAAAAATGTGGGGCCCTACGGCAGCACCCACGAGGGTTACACGGAAGGCGTTCATCACCTTGCCTACGGGCCACTCCTTCGAGGCTATCCACTCCATGATGAGGGGTTCCAGTTCGGCACCGGCAAAGACGGGGCTGTTCTCGATGAAATCGCACAATTCGCGCACATAGGTCGATGCCACGGCAGGCTCTTTCCACCATTTCTTGAGCGACTTCTCGTCGTAGGCCTCGGGAGCCTGGAAGAAGTAGCAGCAGGTGTCCCACAGTTCGTGTACGAAGTTGACGCGGCCCTTCATGAGCGACACTACCTTGATAATACGCTCCATAGGCTCATCGATACCACGCTCACGCAGCATAGGCTCAAAGAGGGCGGCGATGTCGGCATCGTCCTTGGAGAGGATATATTCGTGGTTGAACCACACGAGTTTCTTGTAGTCGAAGCGGGCGCCGGCTTTAGAGCAGCGCGAGAGGTCGAAGAGCTGCACCATCTCGTCGAGTGTCATCTTCTCCTGGTCGTTGCCGGGGTTCCAGCCGAGGAGGGCAAGGAAGTTGATGACGGCCTCGGGCAGATAGTCCTTCTCACGGTAGCCCGATGAGATGTCGCCTGTCTTGGGGTCGTGCCACTCGAGGGGGAACACGGGGAAGCCCAGTCGGTCACCGTCGCGCTTGCTCAGCTTGCCGTTGCCCTCGGGCTTGAGCAGCAAGGGCAGGTGGGCGAAAGTAGGCATGGTGTCTTCCCAACCGAAAGCTTGATAGAGCAACACGTGGAGCGGTGCTGAGGGTAGCCACTCTTCGCCACGGATGACATGTGAAACCTCCATGAGGTGGTCGTCAACGATGTTGGCCAAGTGATAGGTGGGTAGCTCGTCGGCACTCTTGTAGAGCACCTTGTCGTCGAGTACAGAGGAGTTGATTACTACCTCGCCACGGATGATGTCGTGAACGTGTACCTCCACACCCGGCTCGATGAGGAAGCGCACCACATACTGGTGGCCTGAGGCAAGCAGGGCATCGACCTCTTCCTTGGGGAGCGAGAGCGAGTTGCGCATCTGCATGCGGGTGGTGGCGTCGTACTGGAAATTGGCAATCTCGGCACGCTTGGCCTCCAGCTCCTCGGGGGTGTCGAAGGCCATGTAGGCCTTGCCGTTGGCGAGCAGTTGCTCCACATACTTCTTGTAGATGTCGCGACGCTCCGACTGGCGGTAGGGACCATGGTCGCCACCTATGCCCACGCCCTCGTCGAAGGCGAGGCCGAGCCACTGGAACGACTCGATGATGTACTCCTCGGCACCGGGCACGAAGCGGTTTGAATCGGTATCCTCGATGCGGAAGATGAAGTCGCCCCCATGCTGGCGGGCAAACAGGTAGTTGTACAGGGCAGTGCGCACACCGCCGATATGCAAGGGTCCTGTAGGACTGGGTGCGAAGCGCACTCTTACTCTTCTTTCTGTCATATGATGTTTTTAATTTAGTTTCATCTATTCTATCTGACAAAGGTACAACAAATTCACCTATCTGCCAAATAGGTGATAAAAATCAAACGGATGGGCTTGATTACTCTATCAATAACTGCCGGGCAAACTCCCAGATGACGATACCGGCGGTAACAGATACGTTGAGCGAATGTTTTGTGCCATACTGTGGCAGCTCTATGCAACCGTCGCTCATGTCCACCACCTCTTGCTGCACTCCCTTCACCTCATTGCCGAAGATGACAGCATACTTCTTCCCTTTCTCCAGGCGCAGGTCTTGCAGTGCTATGCTGCCTTGTACCTGCTCAATGGACAATATGGTGTAGCCCTCATCGTGAAGCTGGCGCACAGCCTCGCATGTATCCTTGAAATAATGCCACGCCACGGAGTCCTCGGCTCCGAGTGCTGTCTTGTGTATCTCGGCCGATGGAGGAGTGGCAGTAACTCCACACAGGTAGATGCTCTCCACGCGATAAGCGTCAGCGGTACGGAACACGGAGCCCACATTATGCAGGCTGCGCACATTGTCGAGCACCACCACAAAAGGTATCTTATCCGCCTCACGATAGTCAGCCACATTCATTCGGTGGAGTTCAAGGATATTGAGCTTTTTCATGATTCTACAGGCTATATGAATTGCAAAGATACTGAAATGGAATACTATCAACAAGAATAGTACCCTATTTTTTCAATGAAGCCGCTATATAAAGATGCTGAATGTGTTATAGAAACAAGTAATATGTCTATAAATGAAAGCTATTTGCATGGGTGGTAGACGTCGTGTATCTTTGCATCAGCATTAGATAATGAAACAATAAGTATAAGAGAAACGTTGATACCGCTATGAGATATTTGATATTGCTATTGAGCTTTTGGGACCCTTTCTTAGGAATCTATTCTATGGGAAGGTCATCAGCAGCAGATATGGGAATCGGAGATACTAAAGAACATTCTACACAAGTAATTAACCAAGAAATAAGTATGGCTACAACAAAATTCAAAGGAGAGGTGGTACACCTCAACGGTGCTTTCATGACAGTAGGTGATGCTGCACCTCAAGTGCAATTGGTGAAAAGTGACCTTGCAGCGTTCTCGCTTGATGAGCATAAGGGGAAATATATCGTGCTGAACGTGTTCCCGAGCATCGATACAGGGGTATGTGCCATGTCGGTACGTAAGTTCAACCAGCTGGCAGCTTCGTTGCCCAATACGGTGGTATTGTGCGTCTCGCGTGATCTGCCGTTTGCTCAAAGCCGCTTCTGTGGAGCAGAAGGGATAGAGAATGTGATGGTGTTGTCAGACTTCCGTAGAGAATCGACCTTCGGAAGGGATTATGGTGTAGAGATGGCCGATGGCCCTCTTGCCGGCCTTCTGGCTCGAGCAGTAGTGGTCATCGCACCCGACGGCAAGGTGTGTCATGCCGAATTGGTACCTGAGATTACTACCGAACCGAACTACGAAGCTGCTCTATCGAAGATTGCCAACTAACGTGTGTCTATAGTTGGAACTTTTGGGGTAAGGCATGATATAATAGTAATGCCACCCCCCCCCCTTATAAATTGAAAATAGAAAATCAAGAACCTCTTGATATAACGCTGATAATCAACAATTGTTTAATGAATTAAGTGAAGGATTCAGGTGCGCGGAATGGGTAGAATCGCGCACCTGATTTCTTTTTGCTTTTCCTTACTCAGCCGCTCTCCGACTCTCCTCAGCCGGGGTATCCGACTCCTCAATCGCAGAGCCCCCCGTTACCGTTACCGCACATTCATGCTTAGCAATGGAAGCTACTCTTCTTCGCAACCATTCGCTCACTCTTGATAAAAGATTTCTATATTTATAGTAAGTAAAGTTAAAGCTTTACTCGCGTTGATAAATATTCTGGCAAGCTTGGTGTTTCTTGTTCGTTTATTCGTAAGTTTGCTCTTGCTCAGATGGCTCAGTTTCTTCCATAGAGGAAGTTCAAGCACATCGGGAAAGGCTCTCCTTTTATTCGTTTGGTACTGGTCTCACTCATTCTTATGTGATGAGTGAGGGAGATTCTCTTCCGTCTGGAAGGTTATAGTGCGGCGAACTCCGTTTCTGAATGCAGCGAGGAATCTCATAATCTGTTCATTTATAGATTCTTCGCTACACAAGATAGCAAATGGACGTTTTGACACCCTCATCTTTGCTTTGGGGTATCTTCCCTACGGGGCGCGCTCATCAGCGTTTCTTGGGTTTGCGTCGTGCCCAGCCCTCTTCCTAGAAGTCGGGTTCGGGTCCGCGCAGGTCGTTGTCGTGCTGGAAGAATTGTTTCCAGTCGTCCTTCCTCATGGGACCGCGTTTGTTGGTGTAGCCGCGCTCTTCGCGTGAGGGCTTGGTGCGGCTGCCTTTAGCTCCCCCGGAGGGGGAAGGATCTTGCGGATTGCGATTCTTGTTCTTCTTCTCGAACCGGGCAAAGCCGTTGTCAGAATTGCCCATTTCATCGCGTTTTTTCGGTTTGCGCTGTTTGTTGTCTGGCGTCTGTTGTCTGTTGTCTGTTGACTGTTGACTCATATCTTCTCCTGCAGGCTCCACCACGACGTGTTGTCCGTTCACGTGGGCGTGGCTCAGGGCGCGTGTCACTGTGTCGGCCTGACGCTCGGGCACCTCGAAGAAGGAGAAGTTCTGCATCAGGTCGATGCGCCCCATCTCGATGCGCTCGTGGCGCACGTGGCGGTTCACCAGATCGATGATTTGCGAGGCATAGAATCCGTCACGCTTGCCGCGGTTTACGAAGAAGCGCACATAACCCTTCTCTGCCTTGCGGGGGCCATCGCCCTTTTCACGGCGTTGGCGTGGCCCGTCCTCGCCTTTTGTCCGTTGTCTGTTGTCTTTTGTCCGTTGACTTCTTTCAACGACCGCCTCCGGTTCGGGAGCATTGCTGTAGTACTCCACGAATCGGCCAAACTCACGGGTCACCACGCGGCGTATGATGTCTTCTTTATCCAGCCAGTCGAGCTTGCGGTATATGGCGGGGAGGAACTCGGCTATCTCGGCTTCATTGACCTCGGTCTTCTCGATGTCGTCAATCACCTTCCACAGCTGCTTTTCGCAAATCTCCTTGCCTGTGGGCAGGGTTCCCTTGACGAACTCCTTGCCGATGACCTTCTCTATTTCGCGCATGCGGCCGCGCTCGCGTAGGTTGATGATGGCGATGGAGGTGCCTCGCTTGCCGGCACGTCCGGTACGGCCGCTGCGGTGGGTGTAGTTCTCCGTGTCGTCGGGCAGGCCGTAGTTGATGACGTGGGTGAGGTCGTCCACATCGAGTCCGCGTGCTGCCACGTCGGTGGCTACAAGGAGCTGGATGCGGCGCTTGCGGAACTTCTGCATCGTGAGGTCGCGCTGCTGTTGCGACAGTTCGCCGTGCAGGGCATCGGCATTGTAGCCGTCCTGGATGAGCTTGTCGGCTATCTCCTGCGTCTCCATACGGGTGCGGCAGAATACGATGCCATAGATATGGGGGTAGTAGTCGACGATACGCTTCAGGGCGAGGTATTTGTCCTTCGCGTGCACCATGCAGTATACGTGGTTCACGTTCTTGGCGCCCTCGTTCTTGTTGCCTATCACGATTTCGTGGGCATCGGTGAGGTAGTTCTTGGCAATAGCGGCAATCTCCTTGCTCATGGTGGCGGAGAAGAGCAGCGTGTTGCGGTCGGCAGGCACATCCTCGAGGATGCGGTTGATGCTGTCGGTGAAGCCCATGTTGAGCATCTCGTCGGCCTCGTCGAGCACAACATCGCGCACGGTGGAGAGGTCCACCACGCCACGCTCCATGAGGTCGATGAGGCGGCCCGGTGTGGCCACGATGATATGTACGCCGCGACGCACGTTGCGTATCTGGTTTTCGATGGAGGTGCCGCCATACATGGGCACCACGCGTAGTCCCTCCACATACTTGGAGAAGGCGGCGAGGTCATCGGCAATCTGCAGACATAGCTCACGGGTAGGACTCAGGATGAGTGCCTGTGCATAAGGTAGGGTAGGGTCGGCCTTCTGTATGATGGGCAGTCCGAACGCTGCCGTCTTGCCCGTACCCGTCTGTGCCAGTGCCACTACGTCGTTGCCATTGCCCAGCAGGTAGGGTATCACCTCTTCCTGCACGGGCATGGGTTGCACGAATCCCAGTTCGCTGATGGCTTCACATATCTCGGGCATCACGCCCAGTTCTTCAAATGTCTTCATATTCTTGATTTGGATACAAAGGTACGAAAAAGAGAATGAAAAAGGATAAAGAAAACTTTGTTTTTGTCTTAAAGGGCAATAGTGTCTTATAAAAAGTACTAAAAATGGAAAGATCAAACAGTACGATGTTCGAGAGCTTTGTTTGCCTATGATGTAAGGGGGATTTCTTTATAGCATGAAAGATTATGTAATAAATGAACAAGAAGTATTGCAACATTGTTGATTATTTTATATCTTTGCAGCGCATTGATGGGGTATGGCTTTTTCTGTACGCTATCATGAGGCTGCTCGAATGGTGGAATCGGTAGACACGAAGGACTTAAAATCCTTTGGCCAGTGATGGCTGTGCGGGTTCAAGTCCCGCTTCGAGTACTTCGAAAGCCTCTGTAAATCATTGATTTATGGAGGCTTTTTCTTTTTCCGTACATATCTATATTGTCTGCATTCTTATCATTATTTACTCTCGTTTCGTGGCGTTTTACATCGTTTGTGTAAACCAATGTGTAAACCAGAATTTACGATGAAAGCAACAGTTAATGTGCTGTGTTACAGGTCAAAAACTTTGAGCAATGGAGAGCATCCATTGATGATTTGTGTGTGTAAAGACAGAAAAAGAAGGTACATCAGCCTTGGAGTGTCTGTAAAATCTCAATTTTGGGACTTTGAAAAGAGTAGGCCAAAGCGTAATTGTCCTAATAGGGAGCAACTAAATAAGTTGATTGCTGAGACAGAACGGAAATATGCCGAACAGGTGATGGAGTTCTCTACAATGAGACGTGACTATACGGTGACAACCTTGGTGGAAACAGTGGATAATGTTTCAAAAAACAGGACTGTCAATGATTTGTTTTTGGACTATATAGAGCAACTGAACAGTGAGAATAGAATAGGATATGCTTTGTCAGTCCGCCAAGTTTACACCTCTCTCATTAAATATAGGGGGAACCTTGACTGCTATTTTACGGAAATTGATGTTGCATGGTTGAAAGAATATGAATCATGGTTACGGAAGCAACGTTTGTCTGAAAATACGATAGGAATACGCTTTAGAACCTTACGCGTGATTTATAATAATGCAATCACTGAGGGATTAGTAAAAGGTGAGTCCTATCCATTCAAGAAGTACAAAGTTTCCAAGTTGCACAAGGTTACTGCTAAACGTGCCATTACGAAAGAGGAAATCAAGTTGATAATGAATTATGATACTACGTCTGCGTGTTTCTATAAGAAGTTGGCCGTGGATATATTTGCGTTCTCTTATCTGATGGGCGGAATAAATTTCACTGATATATCCATGTTGACGCAAGACAATATAGATGGTGATAAGCTGATATATGTAAGGCAGAAGACGAAAAAAACAATCATGTTGCCTCTATTGCCACAAGCGTACGATATTATAATGAAGTACAAGGATGACCGCCGAAGATACCTATTCCCCATTTTAGATAATAGAAAGCGGACTCCCATGCAAGTAAAAGACCGCATTACTGATGCTATTGCAAACATCAATTATCATCTTAGGGCGATAGGTAAGAGTTTAGGGATAGATTTGAAGGTGACTACATACGTAGCAAGGCATTCCTATGCTACGGTGCTTAAACGTGCGGGCGTTTCAACTTCTGTAATTAGTGAATCATTGGGACACAGTTCTGAGCGTGTCACTCAGATTTATCTTGATAGCTTTGACAATGAACAGATGAATGATGCAATGAAAAACTTACTCTGACCGCTGCATTTAATCCCACTTATCTTTAATAGGTGGGATTTTCTTTTTACCTTTGAAGAAAAATGCTGGATTATGAAAGAAAAGCTCACTTGGGATGATGCTCACTTATTTGACTATATTAGCGCAGTTGAATACTTGTACGTCCCCGATATCGATGATTACGAATATAACATAAACTTAGAAGTAAGTAATAGCAATGCGGAAATTGGCGAAAAGGTTGAAGCGCCCGTGTTTGGTTATAGCGAGATTTCAGTCATATTCAAGAACAGGTACAATGAAGGTAAGCTATCCAAACAACATCTTTACCGCGAATATTTAGATGTCGTGAGACATTTATTGAAAGAACTACAATTGGATGTTGACAAGTTCTGGTGCCTCTTCCTCTTTGCACTCGACTATTGTGAAAGTCTATTCTATCAAGGCATAACAATGAAAGCTACACCTTTAGAGCAGTTGCAAGCATTGGCTAACATGATAGCTAATGCAGATAATGAAACGATGCTTCTTAAATTCAAGGCTGGCAAGCAGAAAACATCCGTAGAATCTCCGGTGGCTTTACGTTTTTTAGCAGATGCAATCCACAATCATTTGAAAAATGCCGACTATGCTACCACCAAGTCCTTATATGTACGAGAGGAGGAGGAAGAGGCGGTTATACCCAAAGACTCTCCCATTATTACTTACTTTGCAAAGATTCTATTAAACTTCTTTGACACACAAGAACAAGTGAGAAATAAACGTAAGGAAGGTGCTAATCATTCTTTAAAAGAGATGGAATTGGTTAGTCTATTGGTCTACTTTGCTAGATTGTCCGATAATAAAAGTTGGACTGATATTGTAAACGAAACTCTGAAAGGCTTCCTAAGACAATACAAAGATTACAAATATCCTAATAATGTAAGTAGCATCTATCCAGAGTTTTCCGTCTACTAAGGTAATATACTTTTTATAACAAACCGCTGTTCATTCTGCCGTAAGGGGAATAGAATAGCGGTTTTTTTTATTCCCCATCGTGCCTCTGAATTCTTCATACCTTTGCATCGTCAAAAAGGACAAGCGGTCATTGAAAGGTTAAGTTGAAGGTTCAGTCCCATTCAGCAGCTTCCTCGATGAAGCAAGGGAATTCACACCGAAGAACAGTAAGTGGGAATCAAGAACCATCAACACCCTAAGATACGCTTAGACTACCAATCAACAACATGGGCGCCCGCTGAAGATTGGAGTCAAGTAAAACTATTTATTAACAATTAAAGAGTAAAATTATGGAAAGACAAAAACCAGCTGTGGCGAGCCAAGACGCACCTGAGATTGAGAGCGCAGTAGCAACTGCAAGTGTAGAACAAACAAGAGAGACTAAGACAATGGGAACATTTAATTTTAACATCACCCCAGAGAGTGCGGTGAAGAAGTACGACAACGAAGGTGCCTACAGCACCCTTCAAATGATGATGAACAACAAGGAACAACTAACTGTAAAGTTTTATAGCAGTAAGGATTCCATGCCTTGCGCATGGATAGAATCCAAAAGAGTGGCTGGATTTAAGTACCAGCTGAAAAGCGAGACTTTCCAAGGGTTGATGAATTACCTTACCAATGGTGAAATAACCGATTTTGACAGTAATCCTACAGCGTACGACACCTTGGATGAGGGTGCAGACTTCCAACTGATGGTGTTGCGGATGTTGGTAAGTGCAGGTCGAACCATTCAATACGTACCTCTCTTCCGCGAGAATCCCGAGTACGTGAGTGCAGTGCTCCCCTGCTTCAAAGGTAAGGTGGTGTTCCGAATCAAGAGAACAGGCGAAATACTTGACTACCTCCGCGAGAACAAGCAAATAGCCTAAGACAACCGAGGGAGGGGGGAACACCTCCTCCCTCTTATTTTCTAATTATTAAAAACAGCTCATTATGAATAACAAGGAAATTATAGTACAGAAAATGCAGAACGGTAAGATTCCCTACCTTACCGACATACTTCCAGAAATCCCCACTAACACCATATTATATAAAAGGCTCACAGGGCTTGGTGCTACCTATAGTGAACTGAAGGCGAAGAGGAACTCCATCATTATCGAACCCAACAAACCTGTAATCAGTGGTAAATGCTCCGACCCGAAACATCGTGAGGACAACCTTCTCGGAGTGTTCGAGGGTGTCTATACAGAGAATATCATTAAGTACATGGAAAAGTCCATCAAGCAAGACAAGTTCTTCAAGATCCTTACAACTCCCGAAAGTTTCCGCAAGGTGCAAGAGGCTTTCGAAGAAATGGATATTGACATACGTTTTACCTGTTTCCTTCTTTTTGATGAATGCCACAAGATTGTAAAGGATGTCAACTATCGCGAAGACATAACTCTCCCGATGGATTATTTTTTTCAGTGCGAGAACAAGGCGCTGGTCTCAGCTACTCCCCTCGACTTCACAGACCCACGGTTTGCAGCACAAGGCTTCGAGTCCCTTACCATCATTCCCGACTTTAACCACACAAAAGAGATACACATCCACTCTACCAACAACCTATTGCAGACAATTGGGAAAGTGCTTAACGAGATGAAAGATACAAAAGCCCCCCTTTTCCTCTTTTGCAACTCTACGGATACTATCCACGCTATGATGGGACAACTTGGTTTGGCTGGCGAATCGGCTGTGTTCTGCTCCGAAAAGAGTGTCCGCAAATTGAAGGAAAGAGGATTCTGCAATGTGGCCGATGTGTGGAACCCAAAATTTATGAAACGATACAATTGGTTGACTTCACGGTTTTATAATGCAGTAGATATAGAATTGGAGGAACGTCCCATCGTACTACTTCTTAGCGACTGCTATTTTGCAGACTATACGACCTTTGACCCATATACCGATGCCATACAATGCATAGGACGTTTTCGCAATGGAGTTTCAAGCATCCACCACATTACTAACACTAACCACAATTTTGCCATTCGTTCCCGAGACGAGCTGAAAGGATATATTGACTGCTCCAAGGCCATTTACGCTCAACTTGAATCATTTTACTTATATGCTACTTCAGTGGCTGCTCGCGATGCATATCGTGAGGCAATGGAGTGTGTACCTTTTGCCAAGTTCATCAATCCCGATAAGACGACAAATTATTTCAGCATTGATAATTATGTCAACGATGCTCTGGTACACGGCTATTACAACAATCCCGACATTTTGTGCTGGGCATATGCTCAGACATTCAGCGTGATTCATACTTCGGAAAGCTATGTGCTTGGAGATTACGAACGATTGAGACGTACCAGAGAAGGCCTTTCTGTTAGGGATAAGCGAATGGAGATAGTCTCTCAGCTCGAATTGCTGGGAGAATGCATTACCGAAACCGAGATGGAATACAAGCGCGAACTTGCCAATGCTGATGAATTTATCGTTAAGGCTTATGATACGTTAGGTAAGGCAGAAATAGAACGTCTAAAGTACAACCGCAAACGAATCAACGAAGCTATGATACTCACCAGATACCATCAACGCACTACAGGAGTAGAGGCCAAACAATTACTGCAAAATTCCTTCGAGGCAGGCAAGTGGTACTCGAAGAGGTGCATTATAAACGAAATAACCCGAATCTTTGAAATGCTCAACATCACCCCTCGCAAGGCCGTAACATCACACACTATTCTCGATTTTTTTGAGGCTATCCCTTCTCAGCGAAACAAGAAGAAAGGTTATCTTATCCAAATGGTCAAATGAGTAGGAGGGAGACAATTCTTACTAAATAATACTTTTATAGTCCCTTTTCAGAAACTGTCTCCATACCTTCCCTGCTTCCAAAAACGCTTCATAATCCTCATAACTTAGGGAATGTCCTGTACGGATGTTCCCTTTTTTAGTGCTTATAGGTTGTACTTCCATAGAAACAGATTCTTGACTTTCTCGAAAACCAGCCTTTTGCTTTCTATTATTATTTATTACCCCCAACTAAAAATTCCACCCCATTAGCTATTACACTTCCAAATACATCCATATCCTCCAAATTCCACATCTCCTGTTTAGCTAAAAATCAAAGTTAGGTACTTATGTAAAGTCCCCCCTCCCAATGTTGAGAGTGCCCCATAACTGGGCAGACATGCCCTTTCATCCGCCCCACAAAAAAACTAGTAAAAAGCATTCTTTTAAAAAGTAGCGATTATAGGCGTAGTAGGTAATTGAGAGAATATAGAAACTAGTAAAATTTATAAGGGCTAGTTCTATCCATCAATTCAATCAATAACCATTTAATTCATTTACCATTATGAGAAATTTAAGCATTGTGCCCACAGTGGCAAGAACTCGTTTCAATGACTACGCAGAAGACGCTGTAATCGTAACAGAAGAAGTAAGAAGCACTCCAAGTAAGCAACTGCACTTCATTGAGGCCAACACTACGGAAGTGACCTTGCAACACCTTCGCGATGATTGCGTTACTCCTGTCTTTGCCAAGGACAACGAGCTAACCATCAACCACGCTCAGTTTGTAGAGGCCATCCAAGAGGCAGCGCGTGACTTCTTTAGAGGCGAAATCGTTGAGGATGCAGACATCCGCGTTTCCCACATTATCAAGGGACGCATCCCAGAGGCGCTTCACAAGAAGACAAGCGAACTGTTGGAGAGTGACAAGACGCAATACTACGAGCGTTGCGCGTTCAGCATTGACATTCCATCCATCTACGAGGTGATGGACGGTTGCAGGCTCAATCTCTCCATCGTAGGAGTACGTGCATACAACCACGAAAACCTCTACACGAAGAAGACACCAGAGCTGTTCCGCTTGGCAATTGGCTTCAAGAACCAAGTGTGCTGCAATATGTGCATCTTTACGGATGGCTACAAGGACTGCTTGCGAGTGAGCAGCGTGCATGAACTCTATCGCTCAGCATTGGAGCTGTTCAACAACTTCAACCCTGCAAAGCAGCTCCACTTGTTGCAGAACCTTGGTACGACCACGCTCACTGAACACCAATTCTGTCAGATATTGGGCAGGATGAGACTCTACCAAGCATTGCCAAGCAGTCAGCAGAAGCGCATCCCAAGAATGTTGCTTACAGATACGCAAGTCAACGCAGTAAGCAAGGCCTACGTCACTGACCCCAACTTTGGTGCGTTGGATGCTACGCTCACCATGTGGCAGTTCTATAATCTGCTTACAGGGGCGAACAAGAGTAGCTACATTGACAGCTTCCTTGACCGCGCCATTAACGCTACGGAGATAGCCGTGGGCATCAAAGAAGCATTACATGGTGACGAAAGATACAAGTGGTTTATTGATTAAACAGGCTTGTTGATTGGAGGGAGAGGGCATCCTACTACGGTGGGGTGTCCTCTTTTCTTATTTAATAACTATACAAATACAGATAATATGACAAACAATATAGTTTCAGAGGTGGAAATCTCATACAAGAACAGAGTACCATACAGCCAAAGGCAGAAGATAACAACATCACATAGTGCTTATGAAGTCTTAACGCAGTTGTTCCCTGCTGATACCATTGA
>JAFQLT010000071.1 GCA_017396545.1 Bacteroidaceae bacterium
GAAGAGCGAGTTTCGCCGACTCATCGCCAGCAACATGACCGAGGAGAAGACCATCATCATCTCTACCCATCAGGTGCGCGACATTGATAGCCTGCTCGACCATATCGTCATCATCGACGGTTCTCAAGTGCTGCTCAATGCGTCGAGCAACGAGATTTGCCGTCGCCTCCTCTTTGCCGAGCAGCCCATCTCGGAGCCTACCGACGGGGCGCTCTTCGTGCAGCCCTCAGTGTCGGGCAACAGTGTCATCCTGCCCAATGCATACGATGAGGAGAGTCGCCTGAACCTCGAACTGCTTTTCAATGGGGTGTTGGCCGAGAGAGACAAGTTTATTCAAGTGTTTAATGGGTAATATCATTCAACGGCAGATTATTTATTTTTTCAACAGATGAAACTGATTTCACTGTTTTAGCACTCGCGTTGCTTGTGCTGCCATCCGGACGGTATACGAGCGATAGCGATGTATAATAATCCGTAAAATCTGTTGACATAAATAAAACTCGTGGTCAAATTTTAATTGAACAACAATGAATACAATCAATGATAAATTTAATTTCGCACGCTTCGGCGCTGTGCTGAAGTGCGACTTGGTGGAGCACCGTTGGCGCTATATCAGCGCGTTCTTCATTATGTTTGTGGCTCTCTCGGGCTTTCAGTTGGCTCAAGCCGCCGACTATTTGCAGTTTTCAAAAATGATAGAAGGAGTTGATATTTATCGCAACTTTACTGATACTGTGACCGCATTCTTCTATATTGTTTTGGCTTTGGCTTTATGTTGTGCTGTTTCGGAGATTAGCCTTGTAATGAAAACCAAGGGGAAGGCGATGAATTATTTAATGTTGCCGGCTACCAATCTCGAGAAGTTCCTCTCACGTGTTCTTATTGCGATTGTTGGCGTTTTTATCATGGCTTTTGTTGCTCTCTTTCTTTCCGATGTGATGAGAATGCTTATCCTTCCAGCGTTTGATGACGAATACGTTGGGGAACTCTACAGGTTTGCCTTTCCGCAGGTAATATCTAACTTGGGAGACCCATTCTTTGCCATATATGAAGAAGGTGGCATTGTTTGGGGAGACAAAGATGGCCTCTATACTATCGTCGGATTTAATCATTATCTGGGATATATGGCTGTGGCCTTTCTTACTCTTTCCATTTTGGTCATCCATTCGTTCTTTGTGCTCGGTGGTTGCATTTGGCGCAAGGGTGCTGTGGTAAAGACTTTACTCGTTGGTTTGGTGGTAACTTTGTTGGGAGTATGGTTACTTGTAAAACTTTCTCCTATTTTACTTGAATGCGAATGCTTCAACAAACTTCCCGAACTATGGTTTGAGACAGGCCATTATGTTATGAAAATCTTGGTTCTCATTGCCAATGTCGTTTTTCTTGGTATTACTATCTTCAACTGGTGGCTTGCCTATCGTCTCTTCTCACGCAAGCAGATGATTCCTCGCACGCACCTCTTCGGAGGCAACCACCCTCATCATCTCTTTAATAAAGCACACTCATGAAACAAGTAAATAATACATTCAGCCTCCGCCGCTTGTGGATGGTGATGAAACGCGATATAACTGCTGATGGAATGCTCTATTTGGGGATATTCCTCGGCATGGTGGTGTTGCTGACTTTTCTTCAATTAGAATTTTTTAAGATTGATTTAACTAACCAAAATGTTTCGATTTTTGAGTATTACATTGTCAATGGATATATTGACAAGGCAATCTCTCAAGTGTCATTCGGAATATGGCAAATCTCGTTCCCGGTGCTGGTGCTCTACCTCTTTCTTATGACGGCGACTTTGTGTAACCCGCTGACAAAGAAAAAGAGTGCCATCAACTACCTGATGCTGCCCGCTTCGTGTGCCGAAAAGTACGTGTCGCGCATACTCATCACGATTGTTGCTACACTCTGTATGGCGGTTCTTGTGGCGTTCCTGGCAGACTTGGCGCGCATGGCTATTGTGGCTACATTGCCTCGTTTTGCCAATATACCGGCCGAGTGCAATACGTTTGTTGTGGATGATACATTGGCTACTTTTGAACGCATATTTACGAAAAGCGATTTAGCACGTGAAGGAGTTCAACTTCCACTGGTTTCTAATTATGCCTTAGCGGCATTCTATTTCTATGCTCATTCGCTTGTGTTGCTTGGTTCGTCTGTCTTCCGTTTTTATATTGCCCGTTTTGCTCCGTTCATGGGACTTGCATACTTGCTGTTTTTAACATTAGACAACACCAGTATCTACGATGATATGGTAGGAGTATATCCCGTGCCTACGCTTGTAGTGTTGGCCATTCTTACCCTTTTCAATTGGTGGCTCACCTACTATTACTTCTCTCATAAGATGATTGTGCGACGTGCAGGTTATATAATCAAGCGAAAGGAGGCCGTATGAATTTCAAGGACAATAACCCGATATACTTGCAGATAGCCGAGCGCATCTGCGACGAGATATTGCAAGGCACCTACCGTGAGGACGACCGCATTCCCTCGGTGCGCGAGTATGCCGCCATCGTGGAGGTCAACGCCAACACCGTGGTGCGCACCTTCGACCACCTGCAGTCGCTCGAAGTCATCTACAACAAGCGTGGCCTCGGATACTTCGTGGCCAAGGGTGCCGTGCGCCGCATCACCAAGGAGCGCAAGCGCACCTTCCTCACCGAGGAGCTGCCCGAGCTATTCCGCAAGATGGATTCACTGAAGATCTCCATCGATGAGCTACGCGAGTTGTATGAGAATAGGGGACAGAAATTTTAATTCATGATAAATTGCCTTTAGCCCGCAAGCAACCATAAAAAACTTTCATCCTCTGTAACTTTCGAGGCTTTTCTCCGTCTTATAGACAGAATAACATACAACATAAAACACAATGAAAACCGTAAAACTATTCCTTACCCTTGCCGTGGCGGTGCTGCTGGGAGCTTGCGCAAGCCGAACAAAGAATGCGATTACGGATACCGCACTAAACGACAAGTTAACCCAGTTCTTCGTCGAAGAGAAGGCCATCAACGACGATACGACAATCTCACGCATAGAGTCCATGAATCAGGTCTTTGCACTCGTCCGCTCCTATGTGCTGGCGAATGCCGACAACGAATTAGGCATATTCTTGTTTGAGCGTTTCCACCCCTCTATGCCCGATGCGATGAAGTTGGAACTGATTGAGGCGATTTCAGTTACCTATCCAAAACGATATACGAGCCTGAGAAAAAAGGCGTTGGCAGGAATAGAGGAGAAAAAGCGACTTGACGAGCAGGCAAAGAGCGTAGCACCGGGCAACAAATACAAGGAAATACGATGCAAGGGAGTGGATGGCGAAGAGATTTCGCTGTCCGATGTAGCAGCCAAGAACCGGTATGTGTTGCTGGACTTCTGGGCCACATGGTGCGCTCCTTGCATGGGGGAGGTGCCACATCTCATCGAGGTCTATAAGCAGTTCCACGACAAAGGATTCGAAATATATGCCCTGTCCATAGACGATGACAGCAACGCATGGCGCACCACTGTCAAGGAGAAAGGCATGCCGTGGGTGAACGTCCTTCGCAAAAGCCCTAAGGTGACCGAGCAATACGGCGTACGTGGCGTGCCGTCGAACTTCCTCATCGACTGCTCTACGGGCAAGATTGTCGCCACCCATTTGCGTGGTGATGCTCTAACTGCAAAATTGGCGGAGTTATTCGAGTAAACGGTAATAATTCTTGAAGATTTATGGCTTAGAGTGGCCATTTGTGTTCCTTTTTTCAACATAAATTCCCGTAAATTGCCCATAAATTATCCACAAATAAAATTCGTGTAACAACATACAACATAAAAAACAATGAAACCAACCAAACTATTCCTTGCCCTTACCGTGGCGGTGCTGCTGGGGGCGTGTAAACAAAAAGAATCCGTGGTAGCCAATATTGATGGCTGGGGTAATGACAGCATCATCGCACTGCATGTTGTGTATGGAGATAATGGATATGCTTCGGATATAACCGACACCATCTTAGCGGTGAATGGCAAGTTCTCCTACACGTTTCCCGAGAACACGTACAACAACTTGCATCGAGGAGTATTCTTCCGGCTATGTGATGTACCTGTGAGAAGTGCCAAACGTATCGATGTAGACCTTGTTACTGGCGAAAAGGTTAAGATAAAAGGTAAAGCATACGAAGAGTATGTAGAATACGTGGTAAAGGGAAATACCGTGCTCAGCGGCTACAACAACCTGCATAATGAGTTGATAGAATACCTTATCGCCCGCGACAAGAACGAGGATGAACTGAAAGCGCATCTTGGTACGCCTGAAGTGGATAAATACTTTGCCAAACGTCGTGAACTGAATGTACCCATCAGAGACGTAAAACGACAACACCTATTGGACCATCCCGACAGCGAATCCTCGGTACTTCTCCTGAGCGATCTCCCGCTCGACTCCTTCTATCTCTACACCCATCTGACCGAGAGAGTACGCAATGGTGTGCTGAAAGTGTTCTTTGATGATAAGATGAAGCGCTATAATGAATATCAGGCTTATCTCGAGGCTGAGAAAAAGAATCTGGTGGACAAACCCGCTCCCAACTTTACGCTAGCCGACGCGAAGGGTAATAAGTTTACACTATCGGAATACATGACCGACAAATACATCGTCCTCGACTTTTGGGGAACATGGTGTGGCCCTTGTACATTCGAGATTCCCGAACTGAAGGCCTACTATGCCAAGCATAAAGACAAAATAGAGATTATCAGCATCGCTTGTAATGAAAGGAACAGCGAGGATTGGAGCAACTACATCATTCAGAACGGTCTTCC
>JAFQLT010000072.1 GCA_017396545.1 Bacteroidaceae bacterium
ACCAACATCACCATCAGCGCACCCGTGAAGAACCAGGCAGGTGAGCTGCGCGAGATCTACGGTGCCGGCTACGGTGCAGCTACGGTGGCGGGATTTACTTCGATTGACCTACTGGCTGGAGCACACGTAAGCAACGTACATGGCGGCGGTAAGGAGGGTAAGGTGTATAACCACTACAAGTATTACGGAGACACGGGCAACGATGCCGTAGACTATGCCATCAACGACTACTACGACAAAGCACCGCACCGCTTTGCCAACTGGATAAACGGTACCATACAGCCCAGCGCTACTGTCACTGCCCCCAAACCGATAGACGAGGAGAATACACACGTCATCATCCGCGAAGGAGCCGTAGTAGAGCACAATGTCTTTGGCGGTGGTGAGGGTAGCACAGCCTATGTGAGCGGCGAAACGCATGTGCGGTTGCTGGGCGGACTCGTCAAGGGAGACATCTATGGTGGCGGTGACGCCGGTGCCATGCCCCGCATGACTGACGCTACACGAGGATACATCGCCGGGGAAGAGGCCAAGCAGACCATCGCTACCCTGTGCGACATCGAGGGCGGACAGGCACGCAAGGTATTCGGCGGAGGACTCAACGGCGACATCGAGGGCAACACCCACGTGACCATCGGTATAGAGAAAGACGATGCCACATTCGCCGACGGCGTACCCGCCATACAGCGCAATGTATATGGCGGTAGCGAACGCGCCCTTGTCAGCGATTCGGCTATAGTGGAGATGTACAACGGCTACATCGGCTACGAATACATGGAACTCAGCAAGGGCAGTGAGCCGATAGGCGACTACAAACCCGTGCTCGACCTCGACGACGATCTGGCCATACGCGAGTTTGAGGACGAGGGCAACATCTACGGCGCCGGATTTGGTGAGGGCGCGGTAGTCATCAATACCCGGGTAAACCTCTACGGCGGACATGTACGCAACAGCATCTATGGCGGCGGCGAGATTGCAGCCGTAGGTAAGGGTGTGGTAGCCGACGACAAGAACAGTGCCGAGGTGGAGACAGCCGGAAGCACCAACGTACGCATCTATGGCGGACAGGTAGAGGGCGACGTGTTCGGCGGCGGACGCGGATACTCCTATACCTATAACTATACAGGAGAAGACTCGCCCTACCAGACGACACGCGAGTATACCGACGGATATGTGTTCGGCACCACCAACGTGGAGGTATACCGAGGCACCATCGGAACCACAGAGTCGCTGGCACAAGGCAGGGGCAACGTGTTCGGCGGCGGTAACATCGGCTATGTATACAGCGCCGGAGGCAAATACAACGACCGACTGATCGTATCGGACGAGGCTCCCACCGAGGAGCTGGCACCGGAGCGCCGCGCAGCCATGATGCGCAACGCTGCAAACGAAGAGAAGCACGACGGACACTACTACCGCGAGGATGACCCCAGTACCCCAATAGACGAGTCGCTCTACCGCACCGAAGAGTGCCGCGTACTCATCAGCGCCAGCTGCAAGGCACTGGCAGACGTAACCATCGGCGGCACTCCCTATGCTAAGGGTGACATCGTGCCGACCGAAAAGCTGAACACCCTGGCCTACAATGCCGAAGAGTGGAACAAGCTGGACATGACGGGCGTCACCATCCGCAATGCGGTCTTTGCCGGCGGTAACGTAAGCTCGGGTAGCGATATCGTGTATGCCAACGCTGTCACCGTATTCGGTAACGCTACGGCATCGGTAGTGGACGTATTCAACCGCGACCTCATCAGCATCGGCGGTGAGCACATCGGAGGACTGTATGGCGACGGTAACCTCACCTTCGTAGACGGATACCGCGAGCTCAACATCACCAACTACGGTACCGAGCACAGCCAGCTGGCAGCAACCATCACGAAGGCAGCGTATGACCAGCTGCTGCCCCGCGAAAAGGAATACTATGTAGCCGAGGGCGATGGCTATAGCCTGCTCGACGGACGTATGATGAATACCATACAGCGTGCCGACTTCTGCGGTATCTTCGGTAGCCGCGTGCTGCTGCACGGTGCGCTCGACCGCGTACCCGACGAGGTGGACTACACCTACTACGCCATCAACCGTGTGGGCGAGATTTCGCTCAACAAGAAAACAGTAGGCGGTACCACGCGAGGCAACTACTTCGGCATCTACAACGTGGCCAACTTCTTTGGTGCACTGACCTCCGACGTGAAGTTCACGGATGAACGTCAGGCCGGAAAAGAGGCAGCCGTTGCCGGCCAGTCATACATGGACTACAAGAAGCAGGACGGCATACTCAACACAGACAAGGAAAACGACGGTAGGAGTGCCAACATCGTAGCCCAGGCCTCTGGCGTGTTCCTCGAATTGGTGAAGGAGCTTGATGCCGAAGGCAACAAGGTGTATGGCCCGATTACGGGTGTCATACAGCTCGAACTCATCAACGTGATGCCGGGTGAAGGCGGCGGATACGTCTATGCCAAGAAGGAGTATCGCACACCATACGCAGAAGCCAACACCGCACACCACATCCTCGCCGATGCCAACCAAGGAGCCATCACACAGAAGGCATTCTACTACGAGGGCGACCACACTCCCGAGATGCAGACCTCAGGAAACTTCGTCAACCCCATAGAGGTGGTTGTCGATGACTCCTATTCGGAAACAGCACACTACTGGCACATCCGAGGCAACTATTATATGTACGACATGTACATCTCGGCCTACGCCGGCACACCGCAAATGTTTACCGACGAAATCAGCATCCCCCTGCCCAACAAGGGAGACATGGAGGCATTCTTCATCGGTGTGAACGCAAACAAATATGCATACTACAAGGCAGACGGCAGTACGCCTATGGCAGACGGCGAAAGCATACAGGCCGGCAACAAGACATACTACCTGAACGACCCCATCAACTACCACGATTGGGAACTGCTCGATGAAAACATAAGAAACCGCTTCGTAGACATGACCTATGTAGCCATCGAAGATGCTAAAATAGGAGGTACCAACTATACCAAGGGACACGTGTTGCTGCCGGATGCATACAACACGCTGGTGGGCACATACGGCACAGCTGCATCGGATGTATTCCGCATCTCCAACGAGGTATCTACACCCAACGGCTATGTGCTCAACTACGGCATGAGCAATCCTACAGCATGGGCAAAGTATGACCCCACCTTCTATTGTCTGAACAGTGGCGTATACGGCCGACGCAAGTACGAAGAGAATGACATCGTGAACCAGGCTATACAAACAGAGCACATACCTATCGATAATAATACGGACGCCGTCTTCGAAGCCGCCTACGTGGCTACCGAGGAGGTATCGTTCAGAGTCAATGAGCAAAACTACCATATCTTTGCCGGAAGCTATATCTCAGGAACACTCTATAATCAGATAGACGCTGACATCCAAAGCAAGTTTAGCCGGGCATATATCTGCAACATCACCTATCAGGAAAGCGACAAGGAATACATCCTCAACGGCGAACTAATCTCTGACGAGAAATATCAGGACATCACCAAGGTAGCCGGAGCAGAGATGGCAGCAGCCCACTTTAGCTATGCATACCTCTGCACAAAGGAGGGTTACTATGGAGGAAAGCAGTTTAATGAAGGAACAAACTACTCGGCCATGGAGTATGCCAACCTGTCTAAGGAGGATCGGGAGAACTTTGCATACAACATGAATGCACTGGATCTGCTGACATTGGCCGACCAATTCGAGACAGGGCTTGCAAGCTATCCCCAAACATTCGGCGTACAGGATATTGAAAACGATACACCGCTGACCGCTACAGCCAAGCTGTATGTACCACGCGAATCGGACATCAATAACTTGAGTGCCGAACGCATAGTGACCGTTGCCTATAGGATACAACCAAAGGACTACACTGGTGAAGAGAACGCAGATGACCCACAGGTAGAAAGACACTATGTAAATATCCACCTGCAGTTCAAGAACGGACAACCCGAAATTGCTGCCTTGGCTACCCCGACAACGGTAATGCCGGGCTCAAGCATCGGTCTGGCAGTACCTACCGTAACCCCAGGTGCCTACGAGGTAATCGGTTCGGGATGGGAAATCTACGACAACTTCATGGATGCCGAAACCCACCAGAATGGTCAGGCGTTCAAGAACAATGCAACACCGATGTACTGGTATCAGAACGGACACTATGTGGCCTACTACACCAAGACCTACCTCGGACGTACCTACTCGAACCCCGTACCCCTCACCGTGGCCAACTACCACCGCATAGGCGAGGTGATGAGCCATAAGGTAGACGAGAAGAACGAGTACATGTACATCGACCACGAAGACATCAAGGAACGTGGATTGCAGCCGGCCAAGATCTACCTTGACTCTGCCAGCTATGTAAACGCAAGCGTTGACGCGACCAAGAACGATCTGGACCACTTCTACGACCTGTTTGTTGCTACAACGGACGGAAGCCTCAACAGCACCGTGGCCAATGGCTACTATCTCGACTTTATCCTCCGCAGCGACATCGACTCTCCGGAGAAGTATAAGGAGTGGCAATCCATCGGTGATGCCGACCACTGCTTCTCGGGCAACCTGCATGGTAACGGACATACCATAGGCGGGCTCAGCAGTTCGCTCTTCGGCCACCTCTGCGGTGAGGTATACAACCTCGGTGTGACGGGCTCGTTCACAGGTGGAGGTATCGCAGACCAAGGCGGAGATGCCAGTGACGGCTATGCCGAGAACTGCTGGGTATACACCACAGGAACACCGACCATGAAGGCAATCATCGGTGAGGGAGGTACCATCAGGAACAGCTACTACCGTGCCGACAATGGCTTCACCGAGGGCACAGCTACCGCCAAGACCCAAGCAGAGTTTGACAAGGGTGAGGTGAGCTACCTGCTCAACGGGTTCTACCTGACCAAACGCAGCGACAAGAATGTCGACACCTATGTAGACGACTACTTTACCGACGGCGACTTCAGGTTTGCCAACGGAACCATACCCCAGACTGTAGACGAACGGTACCAAGGAGATAGAGACGTTAACGGTGAGAAAGTGGCAATATACGAACCCATATTCCCCGACGACTACATCTACTTCGGCCAGAAACTCACCTACGATGCTACCCACGAATCACTGCCAACCTATGTGGCCAAGGTGACTACCAACGACCAGGTGCGCATAGTACGCAATGAGCAAGGCAATCGGGTATATCGTGCTCCGGCCTACTACATGAGCAAGGAGATGGATAAAGCCTACTTCAACATGAAGGCTACATTCACCGACACGTACGCCGAGAATGACATCCACCATAACCTGACAGCCATCGACTTCACGGGCTACAATGACAATGACAAGGTACTCGACTACGAGGGACTGACAGACATTGCCTTGGTAGGACTTACGCCTAACCTGCTCGTGTATGCCGACTCTATCAACGATACCCATTCGTATGAACAGATCAAGGCACGCCTCTTCGAACCAGTATTGCTGTATGACCACAATACCTCGGATAACGAACTTTACAACAGAGTAAACGTCATGAACAACGCAAGTTCACTGAGAGGACATTTAGTGCAGTGGAACGGTACGGCGTACATCGCTACCCGAAACCAGTTCCTGGTAGACAAGAGAAACTTCAACGCACCTATCGCCTACAGCTTTGCCGATAACTTCCGCATGTGGCATCAGCGCCAGCCGGCTCGCTACAGCAATAGCAACAGTGAGGGTTGGGAATCGCTCTGCCTGCCATTCGATGCCGAGATCACCACGACACAGGATAAGGGACAGATTACCCACTTCTACGGCGAGAGTACCGCCAACCACGAGTACTGGTTGCGCGAGCTGACCGACGCTGATGAAGACAATACGACAGCCGAGTTCAGCCGTCCTGCAGCCGCCGCCGGTCAGTCATTGGTAGTGAAGAACAGCTTCCTCTACGACTACTACTATAATTATAATGACGGAGAGGATGCCAACAACGACAAGTATCAGAACTACTACGCTGATGAGGAACGTGAGTATGAAGGCTATCCCTACGTAGAGGCCTACGCCCCCTATATCGTGGCCTTCCCCGGCGAACGGTACTATGAGTTCGACATGTCGGGCAAATTCGTTCCCCAGAACAGCGGTGAAGACAACAGAGCCACACTGCCGGCACAGACTGTCACCTTCATCTCGAAGAAGGGAGCTGTGATTGGAGTTACCGACGATGAGCTGAATAGCACCACAATAGGTAACTACAGCTATACTGGAGCCCTCCATACCCATACAGCCTTAGACAACCAGTATGTGATAAGCGAAACAGGCGAAGGCAATGGATTCGACAAGGGAGGAACAATCTACCCATTCCGTGCATACATGACCGTTCAAAGCAACGCCGCCCCCCACCGTATCCTTATCGGTGGCGTAAGCGAGAATATAGAGCAGGAGCCTTCACAAGAGGTTGCTGGGCGCGGACTCCGGATCTATAGCAAGGGCGAGGCCATCTGCATTGAGTCTACACTCGACTATGCAACAACAGTGACCATCTACAGCCTCAGCGGACAGATCGTAAAGCGCATGACCATACAGCCCATGACCAAGGAGGTAGTACCGGTTAGCTCACGTGGCATGTACATCGTAAACCAAAAGAAGATTGCAGTATTGTAACTGCAATCTTCACCAAGTAGATAAATTGATGCCCGGCCAAATGGCCGGGCATCAATTGTCATTATCTCATATCGCCTATCAGCAAGCCTTGAAACTCATGTCGAGACTCTTCACTGAATGGGTCAGTGCGCCTACTGAGACAAAATCGACACCGCACTCGGCATAAGAGCGGATGGTATCGAAGGTGATACCGCCCGAAGACTCAACCTCGAGGCGACCGGCTACCATCTCTACAGCCTTACGGGTGTTCTCAGTGCTGAAGTTATCGAGCATCACACGATGTACACCATCAAGGGCGAGCACTTGGTTCAGTTCGTCAAAGTTACGCACCTCAACCTCAATCTTCAGGTCTTTACCCTTCGCCTTGCAATACTCTTGAGCACGGGCAACCGCTTGAGGTATACCACCGGCAAAGTCCACGTGGTTATCCTTGATCAGTATCATATCGAAGAGACCGATACGGTGATTGCATCCACCACCGATACGCACAGCATCCTTCTCCATGATACGCATACCGGGTGTGGTCTTGCGCGTATCGAGCACACGGCACTTGGTACCTTCAAGCAGTTTCACATATTCATGAGTAATAGTAGCGATACCACTCATGCGCTGCATCACATTGAGCATGAGACGTTCGGTCTGCAGCAGGCTCTGCACCCTACCCTCCACGACAAAGGCTACATCACCGGGCTTCACATGAGCACCATCGTTGATATATACCTCCATCTTCATCTCGGGGTCGAAGTGGTGGAAGATACGGCGTGCCATCTCTACGCCGGCAATGATACCCTCTTCCTTGATAATAAGACGCTGCTTACCCATAGCATCGGCAGGGATACACGAAAGGGTGGTGTGGTCGCCGTCGCCTATATCCTCGGCAAACGACAGCTCAATGAGTTTGTCAATAAGAATGTCCATAGCTGTATCATAAAAGTTGTTTGGCACAAAAATAGTACAAATTTTCGATTAAACGAAGACAATAGGAATTAACTTGCAGCATGGAGTGCAAGAAAGTGTGTTTTCAACAAGCACATACGAGTGGGAGCACCATCACCGATTCAATTTGTGCGGACAAGCTGCTATATTATCTCTTATAAAAAAGAAGGTCGTCATCCCGACGACCAATCTTCCAACTTTAAAAATCTAATACCATGAAAAACACATTGCAAAGGTACGGATTATTATCAATTCCGCAAGCGGGATAGTATCCGAAATTATGTTATTTAACATGTTTTTGAGGATTTGAAGTCTATTTTATTGTTTATAGAGGAGAAATGCAAAGAGCGGTTAACAAAAACCGCCCTCTTCATATTTCCATTCTTGTCCATTCCTATTCAACATACAGGACAAGCCCCTTAAGATATTCACCCTCAGGATGATAGATACTTATTGGATGGTCGGCCGGTTGGGTGAGCTGATGGAGTATGCGTACCCGGCGGCCCGACATGGCGGCTGCGGTAAATACGGCCGTACGGAAGTTGTCCTTCGTCACCACCTGCGAGCAGGAAAAGGTGAAAAGAATACCGCCGGGACGTATCTTCTCGAATGCTTTGGCGTTGAGCTTGCGGTAACCCATGAGGGCATTGCGCAAGGCATCCTTGTGCTTGGCAAAGGCAGGCGGGTCGAGGATGATGAGGTCGTACTGGTCGCCCATGCGGTCGAGATACTTGAAAGCATCTTCGGCAAAGGCTTCATGGCGCGTATCACCGGGGAAGTTAAGCTCCACATTTTCCCGAGTGATGTCAATAGCACGGGAAGAGGAATCCACAGAGTGTACCAACTCTGCCCCACCCCGCATGGCATAGAAAGAGAATCCACCGGTGTAGCAGAACATGTTGAGTACCTTGCGACCCTTGGCATAGTGCTCAAGCAGCGCGCGGTTTTCACGCTGGTCTACAAAGAAACCCGTCTTTTGTCCGCCAAGCCAGTCTACATGGAAACGCAGTCCGTTCTCCGTAGCTATATCATTGGCCGTAGCCAGACAGCCCTTAAGGAATCCGTTGCCACCATCCTCCGAAGCCTTGTAGGCCAATGTGGACTCTGACTTGTAGTAAATGTTATCGATGACGCCGTCGAGCACCTCGGCCAAAGCATCGGCAATCTCACGACGGCTCACGTGCATCCCTACCGAGTGAGCCTGCATCACGGCAGTACGGTCATATACGTCGATTACCAATCCAGGGAGTCCATCACCTTCACCGTGGACAAGGCGGAAGGCATTGGTCAACTCTGACTCTTGAATACGGGATTCTGAATTATTACCCTCTCCGCTGCTACTGTTCTTCTTCCACTGAGGAAAGATGCTCCGACGTACAGCGTAAGCCGCGCTCAAGCGTTCTTTCCAGAACACCTGGTCTATGACTATATCCTCGAACGAGAGCACGCGCACGGCAATACTGCCTATCTGGACGTGACCAACGGCAAGGAAACGACCATCGGCACTGATTACACGCACCACATCGCCCTCTTCAGGACGGCCATCAATATGGTGTATGGCACCGGAGAACACCCAGGGGTGAAAACGCCCGAGTGACTCTTCTTTTCCTTTTTTTAGGTGTACTGTCTTATACATATGCTTTTTTAGTCTCTTCCGTGTCATTTTAAGCGCAGTGAAAAAACTCGCCGAGTCTCTTAGCATGTCTAACCGCGAGATGCTTCGCTACGCCCAGCATGACACTCATCACTAATTTTCAATTCTTACTTTCAATTTAGAGTTCTACCTCCACCACCCGATAGTCTTCACTGCGCTTCAGCTCCTCCAGATAATTATATATACGTATACAAGCCCATGCATCGGTAGCAGCATAACCCTTCTGACGGTCGGTGAGCACATCAGCTTCCCAATTGGTAAGACGTTGCGACTTGGATATCTTCTTGCCGAAGAGCAGGGCATAGATTTTCTGCAGGCTCTGTGCCTCGATACCCATCTCCTTGACGTAGCTTTGCAAGTCGAGGAATCCACGTGGACTAAAGCGATGCTTGGCCTGCAGGCGTTGTATGTCATCGCGAAGCGAAAGTCCAACCTTTAGCTGCCGGCTATCCTGTAGAAGTTCGAGGAGTGCATCGGGCATACCGATATAGTTGAGGCGAAAGAGGAAACAGGTATCTTCGGTAGACACTTGCATCAGTGCCACCTCGTAGGTCTTTCCCTTGGCAAAACTGGGGCGAGTCTCTGTATCGATACCAAGGATGGGAAAACCCTTGAGGTAACTGACGGCTTTCTCCACATCAGCAACCGAATGGACAACGATGATACGTCCACCGAAAAGCTCGGTGGGCAATGGGGCTATCGCCGCTTTGGATATGTTGCTCGGTATATCAGTCATGCAGGCAATCTATCAATCGTTAAACGCTAACTGCTCGTCGTCTTCACCGTCAACATGGCAATACTTCACTTCATGCAGGGCACGCATGGTGTTGACCAACGTCTGTCCCCAATACTCCATGAAGTGCTCCCTGCACTGTGCCAAGGCATCGTGCATGGTCTCGTTGAGTCCGCTACGAAACTGGCACACAAAGTCCTTCACCACTTGATAGATGTCGGCCAAGTCTTCGGCTATACTCTTGCGTATGGGTGTGTCACTATACTTCATGTCCTCTACGAAGACATCGAGATAGTCGTCCCGGTCGGCAAACACCTCCTGCAGATTAAGGCGTATTACCTCATAATCGTCTTCATTGACGAACGCTTCAAGACCGTCGTCGCCCATTACCTCGCACTCGGGCAACATCGAAGCCTTTATATATAATAAAGGCAATATCTTGAGCAGCGTGTCCGCAAAGTCCGCCCGTTTCTGCCCTTCACTGCGCTCAATGAGGGCACAGTATTCGGCTGCCACAGTGACAAACTCGACCGAGTTGCGCTCAAAAATGATTTGAGATTGCTGTTTCATAGCTTATCATTCTGATTCGGAGCACAAAATTACGCTTTTTCGCTGACAGTACGAAAAAGTGTGTAAGGATTTTACCAGTTCTGAACTACATTGACAGCCATTTGAGCACGGCATCACCATAAGTCTTCGATACGGGGATGTCCTTGACACCTTCTATGCCAAGCTCGAGATAGAAGCTATCCTTCTCACGGCGCAGCACCTTGACCTGCTCCATGTTGACCATATAGCCTCGGTGGCAACGCATGACGTTGGTGTCAACCAAAAGTTCGGCTGTTCGCTTGAGTGTATTACGTAGGATAAGCTTCTTGGGCAGGTTGCCCTTCATATACCATATATATATATAGTTGTCGGCGCTCTCGATGTAGAGCAGGTTCTCCTTGGTAACGGAAAGTTGCAATTCGCCCCGCTCGTCATAAAAGGAGATGAGTCCCTTGGTAGCGGCGCGCTGCTGCATGGCCTTGTCCATATCGTCCTCTATCTCGCGCAGACGGCGGTTGCGATCCTGCAGCGTGAAAGCGGTGATACAGATGATATAGGGTATGAGCAGGATGAGTGAGGTGTTGACCAAGGCACTCTTGAAGGCTACCAGCACATCTTCCTGCACATCGGCCAGAATAGAGCATATAGCGTAGGCCGTAGCCATAATGGCCAGCTCGGCAAATACCCACACAATATAGCTGAGGTAGGTAATCTCATGCTTCTTGGAGCGGTAGTACATGATGACACGACTGATGGCAGCGATGCTCATGCCCAACAACACGATGAGCAGCGAGTAGATAACAAACATAAACTCCGACACGCGCACACGCCCCCACTGCAACACACCGAACGGTTGGTACACGATGATGAAGAAGAGGGCGAACGCCGCCGCCGAGGTCACCATGATGATGAGGTTGCGCTTCGTGAGGAGGTATCGGGGTATGAATTGTGAGAATATATCCATCAGTTGTTCTTTATTGGGAGCCAAAAGTACAAAATTCTTCGCAGAATTCCGATTTTTCAGCGTATAAAACTTGTTGCTTTGCTGCGTTTTCAATGTAAAAGCCATCCTTCTCTGTCGTGGATAGCAGAAAAGGATGACCGCAGGTTTAGGTAGAGTCAAGGTTTAGGCCCTATTCCTGCTTACGAGTAGAGGAATCGCTTGATACTGCGCTTCGGGGTTTTCTCGAAGGGTTCTTCGCGAAGCTCTACAAGGCCGACTTTGCTGTATGCGGGCAGTTCGGCATTCACTTGCTTTAAGTATTCATCCATAATCTCGTTGATGCTCTTGGTGTTGCCTTCGAGCTTCTTGAACGCATCCATATCGGGGACCACCAGGGCCACGATCTTGTTGCCACGACTGATGACGATAGACTCAGTTACGAGAGGCAGACTGTTGAACTTATCCTCAATCTCCTCAGGATATACGTTCTGTCCGCTGGCGCTGAGAATCATGTTCTTCGAACGGCCCTTGATGAACACGTTGCCGTCAGCATCAATAATGCCAAGGTCACCGCTCTTGAGCCATCCGTCGGCTGTGAAAGTCGCCTTCGTGGCTTCGGGGTTCTTGTAGTAGCCCATCATCACGTTGTCGCCCTTGATCTGGATTTCACCTACCACGTTGCGCGGGTCTTCAGAGTCGATGCGCACCTCAACACGGTCAACTTTCTGCCCGCACGAACGCATGGCAAACTCCTTCCAGTTGCGGTAGCAGATGAGCGGAGCACATTCTGTCATACCGTAACCTACGGTGTATGGGAAATTCATCTTCTTCATCAGCTTCTCCACCTTCTCGTTGATGGCGGCACCACCTACGATAAGGCTTCCGCGTTCCAGATTACCACCAAAGGTAGTGAGCAGTTTCTTGCGCACGGTATTGTAGATAATCTTGTTCACACCAGGGATAGAGGTCAACAACTTCATGTGGGGTTTGTTGAGCGTAGGCATCACCTTACCCTTGAAGATCTTTTCTACCACGAGAGGTACGGTTACGAGCATATAGGGCTTCACCTCGGCCAACGCCTTGATGAGGATAGAAGGTGTAGGAGTCTTACCCAAGAAGAAGATGTGGCAGCCGGTCACGAAGGGATAGAGGAACTCGAAGGCCATGCCGTACATGTGGCCCAAGGGCAACATGGAGAGGATGTGCCAGCCAGGTTGGTTAGGCATATTGGGGATGGCAAACTCGATATTTGAACTGATGGCGCGTGCCGAGAGCATCACGCCCTTAGGATCACTGGTAGTACCTGAGGTGTAGTTGATGAGTTCCAGCTCATCGAGGCTACCTGTGGGGTAGCTGATGTGCTCAGGCTTCACTCCTTCGGGGAAACGCTCCTTGAAGATGGCTTCGCACTTGTCGTGGAACACCTTGGCATCCACCGCATGCCCCTTGGTATATATAGGTGTGAAGTCCTGAATATTGATAGCGATGTTAATGTTCGGCAACTGCGCAGCATCCATCTTCTCCCAGATCTCCGGCTCGGTGAAGATGGCCGTTGCATCGGAGTGGTTGGTGAGTTTCTGTATGCTGTCGGGAGTAAAGTCATTGAGCAGAGGCACCATCACAGCATCGTATGTGCCGATAGCGATGAACGAAGCTGCCCACTCGGCCGAGTTCTTGGCACAGAGGACGATTTTGTCACCCTTGACCACACCAGCGGTCTGAAGCAGGATGTGCAGTTTCTCGATGTTTTCGGCAACTTGTCCGAAAGTAAATGTGTTCTTACCATAGTTGGTAAATGCAGGGAAACTCCAATAATTCTTGATGGCAGTTTCTGCGTAGTTCAAATAATGCTTAATCATTGTTATGGTTTCGCTTGTTTTCGGCGCAAAGTTCGTGTTTTATTTTCACTAATCTCCTTTTTCGAGGCTACATACCTTTCTAATGGGGTAAATTTTCTATAGGGGATAAAATCATAGATATATGGGTGAAATCAGAAAAATAGAACAAAACTATCAAGAAAATGTTCGTATGAATCATTGGGCTATACTGCATGTATGCAATAAGCCCTATTGCAGTAAAAAACCAAGAAATCACCGATGAAATCGCCAGTTTTCCATAAAGCGGCGCCAATGACTATCCCCAATAAGCCTTTGTTGCCCATAAGAAATACATACTCAGGCAAACCTCTGTGAAAAAGTGTTACAAAAAAAGGTACTATACCACTTATAAATTAAATAGTGTTATATTACGGGAAAACTTTTTGCAATTACAAAAGTTTCCTCTACCTTTGCACCCGATTTAGAGCATGGCTATGGAAAAAAGTGTTGAAAAGACAGACTTGCGCGAACGCATCGTGACGACAGCCTCCCGCCTGTTTCAGGCGCAAGGCGTGAAACAGGTACGTATGGACGATATCGCACGCGAACTTTCCATATCTAAGAAGACGCTGTACGAACTGTTCTCCGACAAGGAGGAACTGCTGCTTGAGGTGGTGAAAGTAATCTCCATGGGCTTCCACAAAAATATCAAGGAGATTATTTGTAGCTCGGCCAATGTGCTGGAACAGATATTCATGCTTTACAAGCGAGTCATTGAACATTGTCGGGAGGTCAATCCTTTATTTTTTATAGACTTGATGCGCTACCCTCAAGTGCAGGCTTTCTTCGAGCAGGTGCATGTTCAACATGCCGACCGCATCAAGGAATGGCTGATGATGGGAGTAAAGCAGGGGCTACTGAGAGACGATGTGAACTACGAGGTGTTCCTCCGGCAGGATGGCTTCCAGATGGACAAGCTACTCATCAACCCCGAAGTGCGCAACTATCCTGCCGAGGTGATATACGACTCGGTAGTGCTGGTAATGCTGCGCGGATTAGCTACCGAGAAGGGACTGGAAATAATAAAACAATGGAAGAAGAAATAGTATTTTAAGCGAGTAATAAAGAAATGAAAAAGATGTGTACTGTCGGCAAACGGCCGATAATGATGGCAGCTTTAGCGCTGTGTGTGCTGGGTGCTATGGCACAAGAAAAGCTGACGCTGACGTTGGATCAGGCGATAGAGATTGCCCTGAGCGACAACCCCACCATTCAGGTGGCAGAAAAGTCTGTAGAGTTGAAAAGAGTCTCCAATAAGGAGACAGCATTGGGATTGCTTCCCGAAGCATCGCTTTCAGGAGCATATACCCGCACTATCAAGAAGCAGACGATGGTGATGAATGGAATGAAGTTTCAGGTAGGTATTCCCAATCAATACCAAGGAGGCCTCTCGGTGAGCCTGCCGATATTTGCCCCTACACTCTACAAGAGCATGAAACTGACCAAGACCGACGTAGAACTGGCCGTAGAGCAGGCACGCTCATCGAAGCAGGACCTGGTGAATCAGGTGACAAAAGCCTTCTATCAGACGTTGCTGGCACAGGACAGCTATGCCGTATTGGAAAAAAGTTTTGCGCAGAGTGAGGAGAACTTCCGCATCGTGAACGCCAAGTTTGAGCAGGGCCGCGTGAGCGAATTCGACAAGATCAGTGCCGAGGTGCAGATGCGCAATTTGCAACCCTCGGTCATCTCAGCACGCAATGCCGTCGAGCTATCGAAACTGCAGTTGTTGGTACTGATGAATATCGAACCGGAGACTGAGATTGAATTACAGGGCAGTCTTACAGACTATGAAGAGAGTGTATATGCCGGTGTACTTACTGCCGACACCAACTCGCTGAAAAGCAACAGTACACTGTTGCAGCTGGACATGAATGCCAAGATGCTGCGCCAGACCCTCTCGCTCAACAAGCAGAACTTCGCTCCGATAGTAGCTCTGCAGTTCAACTACATGTATACCTGCATGGCCAACGATTTCAAGTTTAAGGATTATGAATGGAATCCCTACAGCAACGTCTCGCTGAGCGTGAGCATCCCTCTGTTCAAGTACAGCAACTTCTCGAACGTGAAGAAGACGAACATACAAATCAGCCAGCTGATGCAGAACCGCGACTATACCGCACGCCAGCTTGCCATGCAGCAGCAGAGCTACCTCAACAGCATGGCTGCCAGCGCCGAGCAGGTATCGAGCAACAAGGAGGCCATCACACAGGCCGAGAAGGGACGCGCCATCGCAGAGAAGCTCTACGAAGTGGGCCGCGGTACCATCCTCGAGCTCAACAGCGCCGAGGTGGCACTCACACAGGCACAGCTCACCTATGCACAGTCGATTTTCGATTACCTGAGTGCCAAGGCCGACTTGGATAAGCTGCAGGGAAAGGAGTATGTAAGAGAGTAATTGCGAAAAGGGTTTTATTGCGGACGCGGCTATTAGGCTTTTTCAAGGATTTTCATCGAAGTGAAAAAA
>JAFQLT010000073.1 GCA_017396545.1 Bacteroidaceae bacterium
TACTTTTTTCTTCTGTTCCATATATTTATAATGTTGTGTACTTAAATGTAGTTAAAGCTGGAGATAGTCGCTTCGCTCCAGGGGAGTTAAAGGCCAAATGTCCTTTCGTGTATAACAGCTATCGGCTTTTATCTCCTTTTATCTCCTTTTAACTCCATTTATCTCCTGTAAAAATCACTTCTTATTCTTCAGATGCAGCATCTTGCGCAAGCGGTTTTGCCACTTCGACATGGTGGGCACCTCTATGTCGGGGTCGACGGGTGTGGCCTTGGGATCGAAGAGCATACCGGTGCAGAGGCAACGGGTGCGGTTGTTGCGCTGCAGGATATCGTAGTTCTTGCAACCCTCGCAACCCTTCCAGAACTCATCATCCTGAGTCAGCTCGGTCAGTGTCACTGGCACATAGCCGAGTGCGGTGTTGAGCTTCATCACGGGCAGTGAGGTGGTGATACTGAAGAGCTTGGCATAGGGGAATCGCTCACGGGCCAACTCGAAGGTTTTCTTCTTGATGCGGCCGGCCAACCCCCTTTGGCGATACGCAGGATCAACGATGAGGCCCGAGGTGGCCACAAAGTCACCGTGGCTCCAGCTCTCTATGTAGCTGAATCCTACGAGACGGTCGCCATCGAGAGCCACTACGGCCTTGCCGCCATTAATCTTCTCGGCTACATATTCGGGTGAGCGCTTGGCGATACCCGTGCCACGCTGCAGGGCCGACTCGTATATCAATTGGCATATATGCTCGGCATATACGGCATGCTCGGTACCGGCATACCTTACTACGATGTTGTCTGTGTCCATAATACTATGGTTTTCTGTTGCTTGCTACAATCAATGACTATACCTATCTGTATTTAGGGGGGACAAAATTAGTACAAACCGAATGAAATGCCAAATTTCAACGAGTGAATGTTATGGAAAAGTTTCTTTTCTATAGAAATCCGACAAAGTTTAATCTACTTGGGGGGGGCTGAGGGCAATTGCAGTTCCCGATTACAGCTATATAGCTTGTTTGCCTTTACCCGAGTAGTTGCTCGGCATGCGTCTTGGTCTTTATCTGCTTGGGCAGGTATATCTGCTCGATGATGCCATTCTCGTCGATTACGAAGGTGGTGCGGAAGGTACCCATGTACTTGCGCCCATACATGCTCTTCTCGCCCCATACGCCCATGGCCTGTACCAGTTCCTTGTCGGTATCGGCAATCAGGGTGAAGGGGAGCTCGTACTTGTCGATGAATTTGCGGTGCGAGGCGGCACTGTCTACACTCACGCCAATTACCTCGTAACCACGTGCGCGGAACTCGGCATAGTGGTCGCGCAAGCTGCATGCCTCGGCTGTACAGCCCGAGGTGTTGTCTTTGGGATAGAAGTAGAGTATCACTTTTCGTCCTCGGTAGTTGCTGAGCAATATGTCTTCGCCTTTTTCGTTCAGCCCCAGGCGCTCGGGAGCTTTGTCGCCAATGTTCATAATCTCTGCTTTTTGGGAGTTTGGAAGGGTGTTCGTTGTATGGTGCAAATATAGTAACTTATTCCTTATTGGGAAAGTTAAGGAACCAAAAAATTGTTTCTCCTGTACTTGAAAAAAGCCTCATCCCTTGGCATTGTCGCGAAAAAGCCGTTATCTTTGCATCCGTAAGGTAATGCTGTGCTATGAGAACCTTGTTGACCATCGTATTGTTGCTGTGCACCACGCTGCTGAGCGCACAAAACAAGTCCATCACCCAATGGCAAGAGATAGACACACTCATTGCCCAGGGGCACTACACCTCGGCATACGAGCGGAGCGAAGAACTGTTGCGCAAGGCCAAGCGCAAGGGCGACAGCCATGCGATGCTCAAGGCCGTATATAAAGGGCGCATAGCGGCCGCTGGGTATCAGGAGGAACATATCGAAGCCTCTGTCAAGGCTTATCAAGACATCATCCCCGCGTTGCGAGGCGTCGACAAGAGTATCGCATATACCCTGCTGAGCGTGGCTTTGGATGACTATAAGAACAGGTATCAGTGGCGAAACGAGCAGGCAAAGCTGACGAAGGAGCTGTCTCCACTCACCATCACGGCACTGCTTGGAGCCACCATCGACGACCTGACGATGTGGAGCGCAGAGCGGTTTGCCGATGCCAAGCGCCTTTGCTACGAGGCGGCTCTCGTTGAAGAGAAGGCCCTGAAAGCGACAAAGGCCGGGGACTATGACCTGCTCGTCAAGGGCGACACGCTGGGTCTGCGCTTGCGCCCCACCCTTTACGATGTGGTGATGCACGCGATTATTCCCAGCAACATATACTTGAGTAATGCCAAGATAAAGAACCTACTTTACGACCATCGCAACCAGCTATACGGTACTGCCGAGGAGTTTATCAGCCTTCAGTTGCCAAGCGACACGCTATCCTATGAACTATGGCAACTCGGCAAGTTGCAAGAGCTTACCCGCTACCACGCGAAGAACACCGATGCTGCAGTGCGTGCTCATATTGACCATAGGCGCATGAAAGCGATGGGAGATATACAGCACTACTCCGATACCGAGGTGCTGCAAGGGGCCTACACCGAAGGGCTGGAACGCATAGCCGAGAGCTACAGCAACGCCCCTACGGAGCAGGCCATGTTTCTGTTCAAGCTGGCCGACTATCATCAACCGACCATCTATGAGCATAGTGGAAAAGAGACCGTTGAGCGGGAACTGAAGAAGGCGGCAAAGATGGAGCAATACCTCAAGCACATCCGCCAAGTTGCTCCCGAAAGCGAATGGGCCAAGACGGGTGAGGCGCTGTACAAGCGTGCAACTCATCCCTACTTGAAATTGGAAAGCCACAAGACCCTACTTCCAGGACGGGAAAGCAGCATCACCATCACCTTGCGCAATGCGGGCAGCATAGCCTATCGCATCGTGCCGCGTCACGCTGGCGAGACGACCAATGACTTCAACTACAAAGAGGTGATAGGGCGTAAGTCGGTAGGGAAAGCATCAGTGGAGATCCACCCCGAGTACCCCAATCCCTATATATATAAAGAGGTGGAGCTGCCGCTCCCGGCACTCGATGCCGGCGACTATTTCGTCATTGCCTCCAACAACGGTAAGCAGGACGAGGACACCAAGCGTACCTCCTTTACCGCCATCAGCGTGAGCAACCTGAAGCTGTCTATGATGGCCAACGATGCCGAAGGGGAATACATCGGTATGGTGATAGATGCCACCACAGGCAAGGCGGTGACCGACTGTGAAGTGGTGCTGATGGAGAAGACTGGTAAGCAGACCCACTTCGTCGAGGACTACAGCATCGATGCGAAGGGCTATTTCACCGTGCCATCGCCCACAGGCAACTACCGCAACCTTTACCTGATGGCCACAGATGGAGTATCACGAGCTACCTACTCGTTCCGATATGCCGATTTTCCCGGAAACAGGTATGGAGAGGATGAGGAGACATCGACGCTCTTCACCTTCCTCCCCGACCGCCATACCTACGAACCGGGAGACACGATACACTTCGCCCTCATCGCCTACTGCCACGACAAGGAGGGTAGCCACGTGAAGAGCCAGCTCTCCATAGGCGTAACGCTGCAAGATGCACGGTATAAAGAGGTAGCTTCGATACAAGGAACGACCGATGAGTGGGGCCGCTTCGACAGCAGCTTTGCTATCCCCGAAGGCATCACTGCCGGACGCTTCAGGCTGCAAGCCACCGATAACCTGAGCAAGCGCACGATGTACCATACCATCAATGTAGAAGCCTTCAAGGCACCCACCTTCAAGGTCGAGATGGAACGTCCGAAAGGAGCCGTACGTTTCGGCGACAGTCTGATGGTGCAAGGTACTGCCACCACCTTCACAGAACTGCCCGTTGGAGGTGCCAAGGTTAAGTATGAGTTGCTGGTGACGGATATGAACATCTTCGGGCGTTATCCTTTGCAAGATGCATACCTTGCTGAGAAGTCAGGCACAACAACGACCGATGAAAAGGGCAATTTCTGCATTTCCATCAAGACGAACTGCAATCCGATGCTTGCGGAGAATGCCACGCAGAACTATATCATCACGGCACACATCACCGACAGCAATGGGGAGACACAAACGGCCAAGACAAACTTCGTCGTGGGGCATCGTATCAAGTATATTGAATTTGCCAATCCCGCCATCTTCCGGCATGGTGACAGCATCGCCTACTCTCTACGCACACTGAACGGAGAGCGTATGACGGACAATGTGACCCTACGGCTCAGCAAACTGGAGGTTCCTCACAGCAACCATATCCTCACCTCCGTCGAGAGGTATACGGACAGGGAGCAATGGAACGAGGAGCACACCTATATCCATCGCACAGAGCAGACGGCATCGGACGAAGACAGCTACCTCCTTCTCACCAAGGATCTTCCTTACGGTTTCTACCGACTAACCGCGACGTACACCGATGGCGACAAGCAGTACAGTGAAGTCTACTACCTTGAGCTATGGGGCGAGGGCAAAGGCACCGTTTCATCCTATGCGCTCTATCAAACAAGAGTGAAATCACGCGAAGTACAGACGGGCGATACAGCCGTACTGTATGTGGGCACACGCTACAGCGAGGTATACCTACATTATTATATACAGATAGAAAACCGCGTGGTAGACAAGGGCACACTATGCCTCACCGATGAGATGACCTCACTGCGCATACCCATCAAGGAGGAGTGGCGGGGCAGGATGAAAGTTGACCTCGTCTCTGCGAAAGAGAATGTGTCGCGTATCGACTCGTGGATATTCTCCCTTGAAAATAAGTCTGAGCTCTTGAACGTGCAGCTATCCTCCCTGCGCAACTACCTCGAACCAGGCGAGAAGGAGCAATGCACCATCCGCATCAGCGACCATCGCGGAAACCCTGTGCAGTCTTCATTCATCCTGAGCATCTACGATGCCGCGCTCGATAGCTATGGAGAGAGCCATTGGGATATCACCCCATCGCCCACAAAGTACGGACGAAGGGTACAGATGGAGGATATCCAGATGTGGACTTGGGACAACAACACGTACGTCAACGTATCCTACCCCACCGAACCGAAATACTATAGCCTACCCGAGGGCTTGAGAGAGAATCAGATTTTCTATATCCTTGCAGAACCGACCACCGCACGAGGGCAAGCCAAGAACCGCGCAGGATTTGATATGGCCAGCGCTGAAGGGCTTGTCTTAGAGGAATTGGCAGTATCTTCCGAAGCCTCCAAGACATCAGAGGATTCAGAGACCTCCGAGCCAAAGACGCAAGAGCCCTATCTGCGCAAAGACCTGCGACACACCGCCCTCTTCCTCCCCACCCTGCGTGCCGACGAGCAGGGACAGGTGACCTTTACCGTTACCGCTCCCGACCTCTTGACCCGCTGGCACGTGAAGGGCATTGCCCACACCAAGGACCTGAAGCACGGATGGGTGAACTTCGACTTCGTTACCCGCAAGACCCTGATGGTGCAGCCCCATGTGCCGCGCTTCCTCTACGAGGGCGACCAGTGTGAGTTCACAGCCAAGGTGACGAACAGTGGCGATGAACCGATAGAAGCTGTCGTAAGGCTGGAGACTGGAGGAAGAGAGCAGTCGCAA
>JAFQLT010000074.1 GCA_017396545.1 Bacteroidaceae bacterium
CCATGCCCAGTCGATGGCCTCCTGCTTGAAGTAGTCGCCAAACGACCAGTTGCCCAACATCTCAAACATGGTGTGGTGATAGGTATCGTGGCCCACCTCCTCGAGGTCGTTGTGCTTGCCGCTCACGCGGAGGCACTTCTGCGAGTCGGCCACACGCTTATACTTGGCTGCGGCATTGCCCAGGATGATGTCCTTGAACTGGTTCATGCCGGCATTGGTAAACATCAGTGTGGGGTCGTCCTTGACCACCATAGGAGCCGAAGGTACAATCTGATGGCCCTTCGTCTCGAAGAAACTCTTGAATGATTCTCTGATTTCTTTAGCTGTCAACATAGCTGTGTAATATCTAATTATTTCTACTTTATTATAAAGAATCTGCAAAAGTAATAAAAAAGTTCCATTCGATGAAAACTACGCCCGTTTATTTGACATACGACACAATAAAAGCGGAATTCACAAGTTTTATATAGGTATGATAATACACCGCCGCTACATATTCCCTACCCTACTCTGCCTGCTGCTCACCGGCTGCGGCGCAGAGAGTATCGTGCGCAAGGCCGAGCAGAGCTATGCGTTGGGCGAATACAACGAGGCGGCAGCCCTGTACAAGAAAGCCTACGCCAAGACCGACCCGAAGGAGAAGGCCACACGAGGCGAACGGGCATTCATGACGGCCGAGTGTTACCGTCGCATCAACATGGATGCCAAGGCATTGGCCTCATACAACAACGCCATACGCTACCACTACCCCGACAGCATCGTATACAAACATCTGGCCGACCTGCTGCTGCAGAAGGGCGACTACAAGGCCGCAACCAAGAACTACACCACCTACCTCGCCTACTGTCCTACCGATACCACGGCCATCAACGGCCTGCGGGCATGTACCACGGCACCGCAGTGGAGAAAGTCGCCCACACGGTTCGTGGTAAAGAAGGATGCGCTCTTCAACTCGCGCCGCTCGGAATACTCGCCCATGTACGGCAGCGACAAGCATGACCAGCTCTACTTCACCTCTACCCGCGACAAGGCTTTGGGCGACGACAAGAGCCTCATCACGGGGCTCAAGGCTCCCGACATCTTCGTGGCCACCAAGGACGAGAAGGGCAAGTGGCAGAAGCCCGAGGCCATAGAGGGCGAGCTGAACAGCGAATACGAGGAGGGGGCCTGTGCCTTCACCCCTGACTACAAGACGATGTATCTCACGCGCTGCACCATGGACAGCGAATCGCCACGCCCGGCACAAATATACAAGTCGACCCGCTCGGACGCGGCATGGAGCGCACCCAAGCTGTGCGACATCATGAAAGATTCCATCACCTCATGTGCCCACCCTGCCGTATCGCCCGACGGGAAGTGGCTCTACTTCGTGTCGGACATGAGCGGTGGACTCGGCGGACTCGACATCTGGCGTGCCAGCATCGAGGGCGATGACTTCGGATGGATAGAGAACCTCGGCAGCCCCATCAACACGCAAGGCGACGAGATGTTTCCCACGTTCCGCCCCAACGGTGAACTATACTTCTCCTCCGACGGACACCACGGCATGGGCGGGCTCGACATCTACTGCGCCACACTCTCCAATGAAGGAAGCTGGTCAATAACCAATCTCATGGCCCCAGTGAACTCGCCCGGCGACGACTTCGGTATGACCTTCGAGGGAGAACGCATGAGCGGCTACTTCAGCAGCAACCGGGGCGACGCCCGGGGATGGGACCACATCTACTCTTTCTACCTGCCCGAAACCGTGCACACCCTCACCGGATGGGTCTACGAGAAAGACGGATACGAACTCACCGAGGGCACCGTATACCTCATCGGCAACGACGGCACCAACGAGAAACTGAGCGTGAAGACCGACGGCTCGTTCACCAAGCGCATCACCCCCGGAGCGAGCTATGTGCTCCTCGGCAACTGCAAGGGGTATCTCAACCACATGCAGGAATTAGTAGCCGACAGCACCGTGGAGGACCGCGAGTATACACTGCAGTTCCCCTTGGCCAGCATCACACGCCCCGTGCTCATCGACAACATCTTCTATGAGTTTGACTCGGCCACCCTCACCGACTCCTCCATCGTGGCGCTTGACATACTGGTGCGCCTGCTTGCCGACAACCCCAACGTGGTCATCGAGTTGGGTGCCCACTGCGACTACAAGGGTCGCGACGAGTACAACGAACGCCTCTCGCAACGCCGCGCCGAAGCCGTCGTGGCTCACCTCATCGCCAAGGGTATTGACACCGACCGCCTGGTACCCAAGGGCTACGGTGAAACTGCCCCCAAGATGGTGACCAAGAAGATGACCGAGCAGTACCCCTTCATGAAAGAGGGCGATGTGCTCACCGAATCCTACATCCTCGCCCTCCCCGAAGAGCAGCAGGAGCTATGCAATACGCTGAACCGCCGCACCGAGTTCCGTGTGTTGCGCACTACCTACGGGCTGTACGAATGAGAGAAGCCCCCGATCATGGGAATCCGTGACACACTATTCTCCTACCGCAGGGTTCCATAACCCAAACTCCCGACAAGTCCTCCTCCCCGACAGAAATTAGTCACCTCGAACGGTGTTTTGCTGTGTTTTGCCATGTAGGGAAGACACTTTTTACCCGTTTTCCTTTGAAATCCGAAAGATAATGCTTTAATTTGCGTGTTAAATCCAAATTTAAAGCATATACTATGTCAAACGTATGTAATCCTAACAATGTGTCGGGCTTGAAGCAAGCCGACTTTCAGAAAGATATCAATGGTAAAAAGACCGACCTCTTCATCCTCACCAACAAACTGGGCAACGAGGTAGCCTTCACCAACTATGGTGGCGCACTGCTCACCATCATGATGCCCGACCGCAACGGCAAGCTGGGCAACGTGGTTCAGGGCCACGACTCTATCGACAAGGTGATAGCATCGCCCGAGCCCTTCTTGAGCACGCTCATCGGCCGCTACGGCAACCGTATCAAGCACGGCAAGTTTACCCTCGACGGACAGGAGTACACACTGGCCGTGAACAATGGCCCCAACCACTTGCACGGCGGTCCTACCGGCTATCATGCCCGCGTATGGGATGCTGAGGTGTTGGCACCCAACAG
>JAFQLT010000075.1 GCA_017396545.1 Bacteroidaceae bacterium
GTATACCGTCAGCCGTTCCCCGGACCCGGTCTCGGCGTACGCTGCTTGGGCGCCATCACACGCGACCGCTTGGAAGCCGTACGCGAGAGCGACGCTATCCTCCGCGAAGAGTTTGCCAAGGCTGGCCTCGACAAGAAGGTATGGCAGTACTTCACCATAGTGCCCGACTTCAAGTCGGTAGGTGTGCGCGACAATGCCCGCTCATACGACTGGCCCGTCATCATCCGCGCCGTCAACACCATCGACGCCATGACAGCCAGCATCGAACCCGTAGAGTGGCCCATCCTCATGAAGATCACCGAGCGTATCCTGAATGAGGTGAAGACCGTCAACCGCGTATGCTACGACATGTCACCGAAGCCCAGCGCCACCATCGAGTGGGAGTAAGAATCTGAGGTAGAACAACCATTTGCACGACCGGGCCAGCCTTGTACACCTTGACTGGCCCGGCCAATACTTAAAAGAAGGAGAGACACAACATATGACTATAGCAGTAGACTTTGACGGGACCATAGTGGAGCACCGTTACCCAGAGATAGGGCGCGAGATACCCTTTGCCACCGATACGCTGAAGATGCTCATCAAGGAGGGGCACAGACTCATCCTATGGTCGGTACGTGAAGGCAAGCTCCTCGACGAAGCCGTGGAGTGGTGCCGCAAGCGCGGTGTGGAGTTCTATGCCGTAAACAAGGACTACCCCGAAGAGAGCAAAGACGACAGGAACTACTCGCGCAAGCTGAAGGTAGAGATGTTCATCGACGACCGCAACGTAGGCGGCCTGCCCGACTGGGGCGTCATCTATCGTATGATCAAAGAGAACAAGACTTACCGCGAAATACTGATAGAGGAGCTCACTGCGGACAAGAGCGCAGCAGAGCCACGCAAATGGTGGAAATTCGGACAACGCTAAGATGCACAGCAGACTATAATATAACCGAGGGGAAGAATGGCTACAACAAAGAACGCTAAGAAAGAGAAGATCCAGAAAGAGAAGAAAGAGATTAAATGGATACAGCACATCCGGGGCACGATAAAGAACGAAACCGTACAATTTGTCACCGGCCTGCTCTGCGTGATGGTATCCGTCTATATGATACTGGCATTCAGTTCATTCTTACTCAACGGAGGAGCCGACCAGAGCAGCATGGAGCGCCCCAGCATCACCGAGCAGATAAGCAATGCCACAACAGAAGATGTGCACAATGCCACAGGGCAGAGCGGAGCACACATTGCGCAGGCACTCATCAACCAGCGCTTCGGCATATCGGCCTACAGCATTGCCGCCTTCCTGCTCGTGTCGGGCTTGAGCCTCATGCGTATCAGCAAGTTCAATCTCAAGCACTGGGCGATCTGCTGCGCCACGGTACTGGTATGGGGTTCATTGTTCATGAGCATCACTATAGACCGTTGGTTCACAGGGTCGGCCATCTACTGGGGCGGTTACCATGGGCACCATGCGACAGCATGGTTAGAGAGCCAGTTCGGGATGCCCGGCATCGTCCTCCTCTTGGTAGTGACAGCCATCCTCTTCTGCATGTATCTCACGAGCAATACGATAGAGTTTATCCGCAAATTACTCCACCCCAAGTCGTTGCTTCCCGGCAAGGATGAGGAGGAGAAGGTCAGCGCTGTGCAAGAGAGCGATAGCCTGAACGCAGAGGTGCCCTTCAGCATAGAAGAGCAGCCCACTGAAATAGAGTGGAGCACAGCTGATCAGGAAACGAATAGTCAGGAGGAGATGGAGATGGAGATTGTAGACGCCCCCACCGCCGAAGCAGAACAGAAGCCCACCGAGGAGCAGCCAGAGGAGGCGGAGTTCACCATCGAGGTCAACGAGGAGGAGGTAGCCGAGAAGATTGTCGAGCCCTACAACCCACGGCTCGACCTCTCACGCTACAAGTACCCCACCATCGACCTGCTCAACAAGGGCAACGATGATGCTTTCCTTGTCGACCGCGACGAGCAGAATACCAAGAAAGACAGCATCATCCAGGCGTTGCGCAACTTCGGCATCGAGATATCCTCCATCAAGGCCACCGTGGGCCCCACCATCACGCTCTACGAGATTACCCCTGCCCCTGGCGTGCGCATCTCGAAGATCAAGAACCTCGAAGACGACATCGCCCTGACGCTTGCCGCCTTCAGCACCCGTATCATCGCCCCCATACCCGGCAAGGGCACCATCGGTATAGAGATTCCCAATGCCAATCCCCAGGTGGTGTCGATGTACTCGGTCATCAACAGCCGCAAGTTCCAGGAGTGCACCTATGAGCTGCCTGTAGCCATCGGCAAGACCATCACGAATGAGATACTCATGTTCGACCTCTGCAAGATGCCCCACCTCCTCGTGGCCGGTGCCACCGGTCAGGGTAAGTCGGTAGGTCTGAACGCCATCATCACCTCGCTCCTCTACAAGAAACACCCCGCCGAGCTGAAGCTCGTAATGGTCGACCCCAAGAAGGTGGAGCTCAGCATCTACTCCTCCATCGAGAAGCACTTCCTGGCCAAGCTCCCCGATGGCGAGGATGCCATCATCACCGATGTCACCAAGGTGGTGCAGACCCTCAAGTCGCTCTGCGTGGAGATGGACACCCGCTACGACCTGCTCAAGGCAGCCGGTGTGCGCAACCTGCGCGAGTATAACGAGAAGTTCATCAACCGCCAGCTCAATCCCGAGAAGGGACACAAGTACATGCCCTACATCGTGGTCATCATCGACGAGTTCGGCGACCTCATCATGACTGCCGGCAAGGAGGTAGAGCTGCCCATTGCCCGCATCGCCCAGCTGGCCCGTGCCGTGGGCATACACATGATCATCGCTACCCAGCGCCCCACGACGAACATCATCACCGGTACCATCAAGGCCAACTTCCCTGCCCGTATCGCCTTCCGCGTGTCGGCCATGATCGACTCGCGCACCATCCTCGACCGCCCCGGAGCCAACCAGCTCATCGGTAAGGGCGACATGCTCTTCCTCCAGGGTAGCGACCCCGTGCGTGTGCAGTGTGCCTTTGTCGATACCCCCGAGGTAGAGCGCATAGGCCGCTACATCAGCGAGCAGCAGGGCTACCCCACGGCGTTCTACCTGCCCGAGTATGTGGATGAGAACGGCGGCGATGGCAGTAATCTCGACGATGTGGACCTCAAGCGCCTCGATCCCATGTTCGAGGATGCGGCACGCCTCGTCGTAGTGCACCAGTCGGGCTCCACCTCGCTCATCCAGCGCAAGTTCTCCATCGGCTACAACCGTGCGGGCCGCATCATGGACCAGCTCGAGAAGGCGGGCATAGTAGGCCCCGTCGACGGCAGCAAGCCGCGCCAGGTGCTCTGTGCAGATGAAATGGATCTGGAGATGAAGCTCAAGAGCCTGAGCGAGTATTGAGGCTCCCCCCCTACACACGTTACTCGCGGGCGGCACATGCCGCCCTCTGCCTTGCGCGCAGCTCCTGGGTGCGCAGGCTATCCTTGTAGTGGTTGTGCGCGGCCACCCGTTCGGGGCTGAGTGCCGCGTCGCTGTTACCCTCCCAGCGTCGGCAGAGGTAGATGGGCTCATATATGCGTCCCAGCCGGTACTGGCGGCTGATGGCGATGCCCACGGCATAGTCTTCTCCGTAGCTCACGTTGGGGAAGCCGATCTCCCGGATGACGGGTGTGTAGAAGGCGCGCGGAGCGCCGAGCCCGTTGATGCGCAGGGCATTGTTCATGCCGTTCTCCTCGGTCCACTCACGATGGTCTATGACCCCGGGCGGCAGGGGCTCGAGGGCAAAGTTGCACAGGCGGTAGCTGCCTACCACCATGGCACAGTGCTCACGGCGGAAGGTGTCGACAATGCGTTGCAGCGTGTGGGTGTCGCTATAGAGGTCGTCGCTGTCGAGCTGCACGGCATAGCGTCCGCACTGGGGATGGCGTATGGCAAGGTCCCAGCACCCTCCGATGCCCAGGTCGTTGCGGTCGGGCACGACGATTGTCAATTGCCGGCTGGCCAGTCGGGACAGTATCTCCGCCGTCCCGTCGGTAGAGTGGTTGTCCACCACGATGAGGTTGAACTCGAAGTCCGTCTCCTGCGACAGCACCGAGCGTACGGCATCGCCGATGGTCTTGGCACGGTTTTTCACGGGGATGACGACGGTGGCCTCGTAGGGGAAGGTGCCTGCTGCGGTGTCGATACCCTTCAGCGTGCGATGGTCGACAAAGGCGCCTGTCGCTCTCAGGTGAGCAGTACACGCCTGTTCCATCTCTATCTGTATCTGCCGGTTGCGCGGGTCCACGTAGTCAAACTGCTTCTGCCCCGAGGTGCGTGTGTCCTGCTCATGCTCGGTGTAGAGGTATTCGTCCACGTGCACCAACCGCCCCGTGCGACTGATGTAGAGCCTCAGCTGGTACAGTGCGGCATGGCTCACCGCCTCGGGACGGGTGGCAAGGAAGCTGCGCACGGCCTCGGTGCGTATCAGCACCAGAGGGCCGAAGTCGAAGTCGTCGCGCACGCTGCCCTCCTGATATTCGTTGGTAGGTACGGCGATGCGTTCTCCCTGTTTCACCACATGCCGGTGGCTGTATACCCAGTCGGCACCGCTCTCGATGGCCGTGCGCAGCATGCGCTCTATGGCACGGTACCCTATGTGCAGGTCGCCGGCATGGGTGTAGAGCAGGATATAGTCGCCTATGCACTGTGCAGTTATCCGCTGCAGGGTATGGGTGGACAGGCTGCGCTCCAGAGGGATAAACGGAGTCGGGGTCTCTATGCCATGTATGCCGTTTATCTGCGGGCATACGGCTATCTCGCTGTGCCACGAAGCATCTTCTGTGCCTGGCACAAAACAGTCTACGGTAGGTGTCATAGCCGAATCATTTTTCTATTCTTTACGATGAGAGGGCTATAGAGGAGCCCTCCCTTGCAGGGACCTCCTCTATAGCCAGAGCAAAAGTACAAAAATTATCGTACAGCAGCCACACCATTAGCCTATTTTTTTTGCCAAGAGAACGACGGAGAAGGGAAACGCCCCCGACGTTTGCACCCATATCTGCATACATTGCAGACATGTAGGATGAACCCGAAATCACATCTCACCGCGATGAGACACTTGTCCCTCCGCCATGGGACGTTTGTCTCACCGCTGAGACACAATTGTCCCTTCGCGGAGAGACAGCTGTGTCACGGCGGAGAGACGAGTTTGCGTCTCCATTGCGGCAGGAAAAACTTTATACTGCGTCTTCCCGGCATAAGGCTTTCTGCAACCTGCCCTTGTGCCCTTATAAGGAAGAAAAAATAAGAATCTGTTTGGATTTTATTTCAAGTTTAGTTGAGAGGTGTTTTTGAGCAGATTTGCACTGTTTGGTCGCAGCAAGGATAGTGCCAACGAGCGCATGTAAGCTCGCTTACAATGCTCAGCGAGTACAGCCTATCCTCATTAAAGATAAATAGTGGTCTATTTGCAAGAACAAAGAGTGTAA
>JAFQLT010000076.1 GCA_017396545.1 Bacteroidaceae bacterium
CAGACAACAGTGAGCACCACCCGCCTTACCGAGGGAGAGCCCGGATATGCCTATACCCGTGAACCCGAGGGCAATACCGTGGAGAAGGCTAAGGAGATACTTGACAAGTACATTGTTCCCCTGCAGATAGGCGATAGTACATACTATGCATACCGCCACCTGACCAACGACCTGAGCCCGATGATAACCGTTGTTGCCGAGCCAGGCGAAACAATCGACGTGTCACCGTATTTCATTTCGCTCAACCAAATACACGTATATGGTGACTTCATTGACCTCAAGGACAACAGAGGCACCGACCTGAGTCAGATTCCTGTCAAGAGCGATATTGCCGATGGTGTCTATATAGCTACCGTCGACTTGAATGACGGTACGATGTTGGAGTTTGCCGTGGTTATCAATCCTGCATACAACGGAGTCTACAATATCAACTACAAGGACGGCGACAAGGACGCTCCTGTCTTTGTAGGATACAATGATGACAAGGACAACAGCAACAATGTGGGTTATAAGTTGATAGCAGAAGGCACTTACTCTGCCGACGCCCTTGCCGACAAGATGTTTACCATTGTACCTAAGAGCACTGGTTATTCCATCTCCGCACAGGGCAAGTACTTGAAGCAACCTACACTTGATGGTTGGAACCACATCATGTTCTCCGACAATGCAGCAGAGGCAGGAACTTATATCTTTGAAGAAACGGCAGAACTCAGCAAGATATTCAAGATACATAGCACAGGTAGTGGTATCAACTATGTGAACGACTACGACAAACTGGTGTTTGGTAACGACAAATCCGACAAGGAGAATCTGGCAACATTTACACTTAGCCAAGTAGAGTCCTATCCTCTCACCATTTCCGAAGCCGGCATGGCTACTCTCTGTCTTCCTTTCAATGTAATGCTACCCGAGGGCATGACTGCTTATGACTTCGCCAGCACCAACGTAATGGACGCAGGAGATGGGGCATACATCTGCAGCATGCAGTCCATTGCCGGAAGCGGCAACACATTGAAGGCTGGCACTCCTGTAATAGTAAAGGCAGAGCCAGGCGACTACACCCTTAGAATCATGTCCGACAGATGGCCAATGTCATCTCTGCCCGGCTCATTACTCCGTGGCAACTTCACGAAGAAGGAGTTGGTACAAGGCACCGATGTAAAGAAGTTCATCCTGATGAATGAAGACCAGGGCCTGGGATTCTATCGCATGCAGGACAAGGGTACTATCGGGGCCAACAAGTGCTGGATGGAGTGGACAACCCCTGAGGGGCAGGCCGAGGCGCGCTCCTTCCACATACGTTTCGAACAGGGAGAAACCGGCATAGCCAATGTAGAGTCTCAGCCTACCGAGCAGTACATCTACAACTTGGCAGGGCAACGCCTCTCAGTTCCCCAAAAGGGAATCAACATCATTGGCAACAAGAAAGTGATTATCAAATAAATGAACCTCAACAATAATAAACATACGACAATGAAAAAACAATATATAACACCCGCAATAGAGACTGTAAACATCGAACTGGCCAACATGATTGCAGGTTCGGTAGGGATTTATAACGGCAATTCAGGTGGCGATGACGGCGAGGGCGGTTACAATCCCGAGAACTCGCTGTCCAACGAGCGTCGCAGTAGCTGGGGCAACCTCTGGGAATGAGCAAGCCAGCAATGAAATTGCCCTGCCACTACTTTGCGTACTCCATTGCCGAGTGTACCGAAGAGTCCCGGGGCCAAACACATCAATAATGAAGGAGAGAGGGTCGTCACCCTCTCTCCTTCATATCATCTATCGGCATCAATCCCTAACAGACAGAGCAAGGGGCACGCCAACGTAGGCAGTACTCTTCGTCCATACGCATTTGTCACAGGCTCGACAATTTTTTTTCGCTATGGTGAAAATATTTTTTCGGCATAGTGAAAATTTTCATCCATCACTCCAAGCATCGGATAAGCCATAACAGACAAGGCACTCCTGCTCCATTGGCCCCCTCCTACCCCTTGGAGAAGCCAAAAAGTTGGCACAACATGCTGACATGTCGAAAAAAAAGCGTAACTTTACCGCGCTTTGCGCGGAGAACAACAAAACGGGCCCGCACAACGAGAATAACCAGGATATTTACAAGAGAAATAACACAAAATCATACGCAATGAAAAAGACTTTTCTTTTAACGCTACTACTCACCTTGTGTGGACTGTCTACGGCATGGGCAGATATCACAACGACTTGGACGCCCACAACTCCTTGGGTCAAGAGCGGCTTTACAGCTCCTCAAGGGGTAACAGACCTTGCTGGCAGTAAGACTGTGGCGATGCTTGAAACCCCTGTTGAGGTGACTGCAACCCCGCTCACTGTTAGTTTTAAATGGAGCGGGAATCACTGTGCCCTTAACATGTTGGGGGTAGACTTGGTAAATCGCACGACAAAAGAAATCGTAAAGTCCCACTATGAAGCACTAACAACGGGTGGAGCAGGAAACACCATTACCTATACCTTAAGCGATTTGACAATAGGTGACGGATATATGCTACGATTCTTTTCATGGTATAGCGGTAGTGACAAACTGGAAGAAAGCCAAGGCAATATCAGCATTGTAGGCGCTATAGAATCAGACTTTACTGTTCCCTTTGCTCCCACAGAAGGTACAAGATATGCCCTGCAAGAGAGCACCTCAGGTCTGTACCTTGACATCCAGACGTTGGGCGTGACTGAACCTAACCAAAACACCAACAACATCAGTCTCAATGCCAAGCCTTGTATCATTTATTTCGAGGCGGGCACTACGGACAATACGAAATGGGCGCTAAAAAATGCAAGCGGATCCTACGTCATGCAAGCGTCGAGTCGAAACTGGAATGCGGTGATAAGTACCACAGCCTACGAATGGACTATCAGAGAATCGGGAACAACCGACCTTTATACAATAGCCCGTGGCGATGGAAAACTTATCAATATCGATACGAAGACTGCAGGGCAGCCACTTTACTGCGACAAGGACACAGGTATGGAGTTTAAGCTCATCCCCTACAGCGATTTGAATAGAGGCGTATATACAATCAAGAGTCCTTTTAATACTGTTCTTGGTACAATACAGAGCTCTGCAGCGCTCAATGCCATCACTACGCCTACTACGATTGTCATTCAGAATCGTGCAAACAATAATTCATATTACCTTGCAGGTACCAGTAATCAGGTGAGTTTTGAAGATGCATTGCTCGTTTGGGAGCCCGTAACAGAGGGTGTTGCTGGTAAGTATTATCTACGCACCACCGATGCGGAAAATGGGTATTTCCAGAAGACAGCCTCACAGGCTGATGTGATGCTTGGCACAAAGGATAACGCACAAGTGTTCTATACCACTGCGCCTACATCTGGTGGTTCTGGAGCTACCCTATGTGATGCTGTTAGTGACCTAGTCAATGCAGATACCGATAATCTTGTTCGTTTTGTTCAGGAGGGAGGCACTACTTGGCTCAATTGCCAGAATGGCACAGCTAAGCCAAAACTTGGCAATAGTGGGTATGGGGTATGGACCGTCCACAACGTATATCCAGTGGTGGATGCTACTTATCTCAGCCTTACCCAAGTAGGTGACACAAAGGCTTCATTCCAAGCGACTCCGACAAAGTTCTACATGACCCCATCTGCCGGAGCCTGGTTGATTGAGGACAAGGACAATAGTGGTAAGTATGTCGGTTCAACTCACGATTGGAATACAACAACAGACTTCTCTTTGTGGACAATCCTTGCGCCCGATGCCGATGGCTATGCTCAAATTGCACGTTTTACCGATCATACCAAGTTCCTTGGTAGTGACCAAAATGCCAATGTGGGTACAGGTATCTTTACCAATGTGGGTAGCGGCTGTAATAGTTGGCTTTTCGAGGGTGCATTCGATTGTACCACAACAGGGACGGATACTAATGGCAAATATCATTTCACCTCTGACTATATTGCCTATGCAGGTGCTTGCAACAAACTGCGCTTCACACTCACCGAGTCAGGAGCCTTCTATCAGAATGGTGCCAAGCGCATGAGCTTCGACTCATTTGTGCTCTACGATGCCAATGGTGATGCAGTAGCATTGACTGCCAACGATTTCACAGGTAACAACATCACCGACTTCAGCAATATGCTTGATGGAGTTAATGGCACATATTGCAACTGCGCTTGGGCATCGGGAACCGAGGATGATTGGTTTGAAATAACTCTCCCCCATGGTGTAGACCTTGGCGGCGCATTCAAGTTCTCATTCGTAACAGAGAACACCACCATGAATGCCAAGGCATTCCACATTGACATCAAGTACGAGGAGGCTATCTACCGAGTTACAGAGATAATCTTCCCTGACGGCGTTAATGAAGAAACTATCACCTATAATGGCCAAGAAGAAGTCACTGTAGGCAGCGAAGTGAATGCTAACGCCAGCCTATTCTCGCCCAACGAGATAAATGGCGAATACGTCTTAGATTTCATAAAAGATTATGACAATAAGACTGTAGTCCTCATCTTCCGCAAGGGATACTATAGACTTGCTATTGACGCTCCACAGGAGGTTACGGTAACATACGATGGGAACCCTGTCGAAGCAGACAGTAAGATTAGAATCAGCACATTCAATTCTACACTATTCACGGCTACGGATCTTGATGACTACAAATGGAATGTAGTAGTGGATGAAGAGAATGCAACCATTACCATTGTCTATACAAAAACCCACTACACCTTTGCCATTGATGCCCCACAGGATGTAACGGTAACATATAATGGAAACGCAGTTAACGTTGGAGACAAGTTTGAGATTTCAACGTTCAACGCACACTATTTTGCCGCCGACGAGATAGAGGGATATTACTGGCAAATAGTAATTGACGAGGCTAATGCTACAGCTACACTCAGGTACACACAAGGAGGAAGCGTAGAGAATCCCCAAGCTGTAGTAGACCTTGTGAACCGTATCGGCGGTGCAGGCACAGACGCTAAGTTCAAGTTCGTGCTCGACCCCACCATGAGTTCTACACAAGATAAGTTCTGCATCAATGCTGAGGATGGGAAAATCCTTATCAAGGGTAATACCCTAAGTGCCATCACCACCGGTATAGGTTGGTACCTCAACAACATCGCTCACATCAACATCGCCTGGAACTCACTCAACGAGAAGACCGTAGCTGTGAAGGATGAAGGTGCGGCTTATGCTGACCTCAGCAACTTGCCCCTGCCCACAGCAGAGGAGACCCACGTCAGCGATGCCAAGTATCGCTACTACTTGAACACCTGTGCTTTCGGTTACTCCATGACCTCATGGACATGGACCCGCTGGCAGCAGGAGATTGACTGGATGGCCCTGCACGGCATCAACATGCCTCTCCAGCTCGTAGGTCTCGAAGAGGTATGGCGCAAGTTCCTCACCATAGAAAAGGCTGATGGCACCCGCAAGTATGGATTCACCGACGAGGAGGCCAAAGCCTTCGTGGCAGGACCTGCCTTCATCGCTTGGTGGGCAATGAACAACCTTGAGGGTTGGGGTGGTACGGCTCCTGGTACAAAGAGCGGCTATACCAATCTGGCCGGTGCCGGTGGTGTGCAGGACGATGCCTGGTATGTGCGCCAGACAGAGCTTGCAGGCAAGATTGTGGAGGCGCAGCGTGCCCTCGGCATGCAACCCGTATTGCCCGGTTGGTCGGGTATGGTGCCCACCAACTTTGCATCGAAGTCGGGCTATGCTACCCGTGGCAATGGAGGCAACTGGGCTGGCGACTTCGTGCGTCCGCTCCTGCTCAGTGTAAGCAATGCCAACTATGCAGAGATTGCAGCCGACTACTATGAGTGCCTACATGCTGTTATGGGCGAGAGCCAGTACTACTCGATGGATCCCTTCCACGAGGGTGGCGGTGCCGGTACCATGGCGGACTACGAAGCCATGTATGCTGCCATGGAGGCAGCCAAGCCCGGTTCGCAGTGGGTCATCCAACAATGGCAGTGGAGTGCTACGCAGGCCTATTCTTTGACCGCTGTACCCGAAGGTCGCCTCATCGTGCTCGACCTCTTCTCTGACGGTTCGCCTGCATTCGATAAATATACGGGTTATGATCCTCAGGATGCCGTGTTCTGTGCCATCCCCAACTTTGGTGGTCGCTCAGGACTCATGGGACGCTTGCAGAATCTGACCGACAATTACTTTAAGTTCAAAGCCCAATACACCAGCATCAAGGGTATAGGTGCTGCTCCTGAGGCCATCGAACAGACTCCCGTGACCTACGACCTTATCTTCCAGCTCCCTTGGATGAATGGCGTGAAGCCCGATGTGGCAGAATGGGTCAACAACTATGCTGTGGCTCGTTATGGCCAGGACAATGCTGTGGTGAAGGAGGCATGGAGCCTGCTCCGCCAAGGCCCGCTCAATTATGGTGCCGATGGTATCCAGGGACCTGTAGAGGATGTATGGGCCGCACGGCCTAACCTTGATGCTAACCCTGCCAGTGCATGGGGTGAGACACTTAACGATGCCGGTGGTACCTATACCAAGGCCCGTCGTCAGATGTTGATTGATGCGGTGTACAAGTTGCTTGACCAAGAGGACGAACTCGCTCTGGCAAAGGGCTCTGTATATGAGAGCAACTACAACTACGACCTCGTGGAGTTCGGCGGTGGTGTGATGGCCGACTATGCCTATGACCTGCTTCTCGGAATCAAGGAGGCAAAGAATGCTGCTGGCGCAAACTTTGCTACTGATGCCACCTATATAGCACGCCGCGATGCTTTCCTCCAACTCATCTTGGATATGGATGCCTTCAAGGGCACGAACCTTAACTTCCGTCTCGGTAAGTGGACACAGGAGGCACGCGATGCCGCAGGAGAGGTTGAGGACGCTACTACGGCCACTCCCGACTGGTATGAATACAACAATGCCCGCACCATCGTATCTACATGGTCATCACCCGGTACTAACCTGAACGACTACTCCTACCGCTCTTGGCAGGGACTGTTGAAAGACTTGTACTATCCTCGCTGGAAACACTACTTCGACAACAACTGCACAACAGCTGAGTATAAGTTCTTCGAGTGGAACTGGGCACATGGTATGAAGCACGAGGTAGGTGATAATAGCATCAGTACTACTGCTCTTCAACCAGGTGAGGCTGGTCATACCGACAGCTACACTCGCGAACCAGAAGGCAATACCGTGGAGAAGGCCAAGGAGATACTCGGCAAGTATATCATCCCAGTGTCTGTAAATGGTAGCACTTATTATGCTTATCATGGCCTTGATAATGATGTTTCGAGCATCGCTTCTATCATCGTAACGTCAGGACAGACCATAGACCTCACCCCCTATTTCGGTTCACTGACTGGTGTCAGCCTCACCAGCGATGTGGTAGATGGCACTGTTAGTGACCTTACCCAAGTAGCAATCAAGAGCGATGCCGCCAAGGAATCTCATACAGCCACTATCACTCTAAGCGATGCCACCAAACTGACATTCAACTTTGTGATAGACCCGGATTATTATGGCGTGTATCGGATAAACTATCAGAACAATGGTGATATCCCTGTCTTTATTAAATACAACACAGACGAAGACGAAGATGATGCCGGTAACATTGGGTATAAATTGATACCCCAAAGTAACACCTACAAAGCGGACTCCGAAAACGATAAGTTATTCACCATAGTTCCTTTAGGTAATGGATACTCTATCTCTGCACAAGGGCAATACTTAAAACAACCCAATCTTGCAGGCTGGAGTCACGTCATGTTCTCCGATAACAAAGCTGAAGCGGGAGCCTATATCTTTGAAGAGACAGCAGAACTCAGCGAGATATTCAAGATACGTAGCACTGAGAATGGCATTAACTACTTAAATGCGTACAACAATTTGGTGTTTGGAAATGACGCTTCCACGAAACCGAACTTATCAACATTCACCATCACTCCTGTAACTGAGTATACCCTCACCGTTTCCTCAGCCTGCATGGCCACCCTTTGCCTCCCCTTCAATGTGGTGCTTCCTGCGGGCATGACAGGCTACGACTTGATAGAAGGGGACATTGATGGAGATGCAGAAGACGGCAACGATGATGGTGTACACGTATGTACCATGCAACCCATTGCCCAAGCAGGAGAGACACTGAAAGCGGGCACGCCCGTCATCGTTGCAGCAACCCCAGGAAATCACAACCTCCCCATCACGATGGAGGACGATGGAGCCATAACTTCGCTCACTGGCTCGCTCCTGTGCGGCAACTACATGAGCCAAGCATTAGAACAAGGGGACACCAAGAAGAAGTTCATCTTTACCAGCAAGAACGATGTGGTAGGTTTCTACATCATGAATGACGAGGGCACCATTGCTGCCAACAAGTGCTGGATGGAGTGGACAGTGCCCGCAGGTGCCAATGTGCGCTCGTTGGTAATCCGCTTCGGCAACACCACCGATATAGAGAACGTGGCGGTCGCTCCCGAACACCCGGCACAGCCAGTGATCTACAACCTGGCCGGACAGCGGCTCGAAACTCCGCAGAGAGGTATCAACATCATCAATGGAAGAAAAATCGTGGTGAAATAACAACTATGCAGAACGAACATAAGACTTATATCAGTGCACTGCGTCAGCTGATGCAGGCCGAGGGTTGCGATGCCATCGTCATCTCGGGCACCGACCCTCACAGCAGCGAATACCTGCCCCAGCGCTGGCAGGTACGCCAGTATGTATCGGGCTTCACCGGCTCGGCCGGTACGGTAGTGGTAACGGCCGACCATGCGGGCTTGTGGACCGACTCGCGCTACTTCATCCAGGCCACAGCGCAGCTCGAAGGGTCGGGCATCGCGTTGCACAAGTTAGGCATGACCGACACCGTGGACTACCCCGAATGGCTCGCTGCCCACCTTGCCGAGAACAGTAAGGTATGCGTGGATGGCCTCTGCATGCCGCTTGCCGAGGTGCGCTCGATGCAAGCGCTGTTTGCATCCAAAGGCATCACCGTGGTGAGCCGCCCCGACTTCATCGACACCCTCTGGGCCGACCGCCCTGCCCTACCCGATGCGCCCGCCTTCGAGTTGGGCTTGGAGTACACCGGCCGCTCGCGTGCCGACAAGCTGGCATGGCTACGCGAAGCCATCGCCACGAAGCACTGTGGCAGCATCCTCCTCAGTAGCCTTGACGAGATAGCCTGGCTGCTCAACATCCGCAGCCGCGACATCGCCCACACCCCCGTCGTCATCGCTTACCTCTGGGTAAGTGCCGACCGGGCTGTGCTGTACACCACGGAGAGTAAGTTTGATACTGAGCTCACCGCAGCCCTCGCGGCTGATGGCGTGGAGCTGGCTCCTTATGAAAGCATCGTGGAGAGCATTGCCGCATGGCCTGCCGATACGCCTATCTATATAGATGGCACGATGCTCAACTATGCCCTCTACGAGAAGGTGACCGAGCGCTTTGGTACGAAGGTGGGCGATGCCGTCTCACCCGTGAAGCTGGCGAAAGCGCTGAAGAACGAAACCGAGATACAGGGTTTCCGTCGTGCCTACCACAAGGACGGCATCGTGCAGACCCGCTTCTTCCGCTGGCTCGAACAAGCCTTGGAGCGTGGCGAGCGCATCACCGAGATAGATGCCTCGGACAAGCTCATCAGTCTGCGCAAGGAGATGGAGGGCTACCTCGACGAGAGTTTCTCGCCCATCTCGGCCTACGGTGCGAATGCCGCCCTGCCCCACTACTCGGCTACGCCCGAGCAGTGCAGCGTATTGGAGCCGCGCGGCCTGTACCTGCTCGACTCGGGTGCCCACTACCTCGACGGCACCACCGACATCACCCGCACCATGCCCTTGGGGCCGCTCACCGACGATGAGGCTTTTGACTATACTTGCGTGTTGCAAGGTATGATAGCCCTCTCCATGGCCTCGTTCCCCCGTGGCACCCGTGGCTGCCAGCTCGACGTGCTGGCCCGCATGCCGCTATGGAAGTACAACCGCAACTACGGACACGGCACCGGCCATGGCGTAGGTCATGTGCTCTGCGTACACGAAGGTCCGCAAGGCATGCGCCAGAACCTGCTCGACCAGCCCCTGCTCCCCGGCATGGTGACCTCGTGCGAGCCGGGCATGTACTGCGAAGGGCAGTATGGCATACGTCACGAGAACATGCTCCTGTGCTATGCCGACGAACAGAACGAGTATGGCGACTGGCTGGCCTTCATGACGCTCACCAACACCTACATCGACACCGCTCCGCTCGTGGAGGAGCTGCTCACCGACGAGGAGAAGATGTTTATCGACTGCTTCAACGCCAGCGTCTACGAAGCCCTTGCGCCCGACCTCACCCCCGAGGAGGCCGCTTGGCTCAAGACAAAGACGATCGACCGCCTGTACGACCCGGAAGAGCAGGAGCTGTAAGGCGCCAAGAGGGCTACTGCCCTTGCCGTCGTATGGGAAGCACGAAGCTCGGTGCTTCACACCCGGAGAGCCCCACAGCCTATACATAGACGAAGAGGAGCGTGTGCACAGTTTGGGCACACGCTCCTCTTTGCTTCAAGCATATAGTCCTCCTACTACGCGAAGCCACCTCAGTTGGCTCCCGAGAGGATGATGGCGCCAAGGCCAGAGAGGAAGAAGAGGAACATGAGCATCAGCAGCCAACCCACCGAACGCGGTGCCCCCCTGAACTCTCTCCAGACGAAGATGCCCCACAGCGCAGCCACCATCGGCGCTCCCTGTCCCAAGGCATAGGAGATGGCCGCACCGGCCTTGCCCGCTGCGATGTAGCTGAGTGCTGTACCCAATCCCCAGATGACACCACCGAGGATACCTACCATGTGGGTACTCAGGCTACCACGGAAATAGGCGGCATAGGTCACGGGCTTGCCCTCAAAGGGGCGGCGCATCACAATGGTATTGAACACGAGATTGCTAAGGAAGATACCCACGGCAAAGATGAAGAAGGCCGAATAGGGAGTGGCCATACCCGGCGTGGGCGACTCAAAGTTGTTCAGGTCCATAGCAGCAGCCACGAAACGATAGAAGAACGACATCAGCACACCGGCAATGACAGCTATCCACACGCCCTTGTTGCTGCTATCGGCATTGCCACGCTTCACCTTGCCCGAAGCCACGGCATTGAGCACAATAGCCACCACCACTAATGCCACACCGAAGAAGAGCACCGTAGGGTCACCCTTGGGAGCACCGATATAGTTGACAATCACACCCAGTACCAAGGCTATGCCCACGCCCAAGGGAAAGGCCACGGTCATTCCGGCCATGGACACGGCTGCCGAGAGCAGGATATTGCCGAGGTTAAACACAGCGCCACCAATAAGTGCGCTCACGTAGTTACCGGGAGTTATCTGTCCCAGGTCAGTCATAAAACTGCGGCCTGCATCACCCGTACTGCCCAACGTCAGTCCCAAGACAATGGAGAAGAGCAGGATGCCGATGACATAGTCCCAGTAGAAGAGTTCGTAACGCCAGGTCTTCCCGGCCAGTTTCTGTGTGTTGGCCCACGAACCCCAGCAGAGCATAGTGACAAAGCACAGCACCACGGCCAACAGATAATTGTTAACGATAAACATGGTTTTTGAATGATTAACGGGTTAACGAAAACAAAGAACAAACGCCTCAGCACTCTACCTCGCGCCTATAGGGCAATGACGACTGTGCTCCCATGCGAGTAACCGTGATAGCTGCAGCTCGGTTGGCAAACTCCACGGCCTCGGTGATTCCCTTCCCCTCAGCCAATGCCACACATACAGCGCCACAGAACGTATCACCTGCCGCTGTGGCATCCACGGCCTTCACCTTTAGTGCCGGTACCTGATGATAGGTGGCCTTCTCCTTGATGAAGGCCCCTTTTGCCCCGAGGGTGATGACCACATTCTCCACTCCTTTGTTGCAGATGATATCTGCCGCACGGGCCACACTGTCCATATCGGTAATCTGTGTGCCCGAGATATACTCGGCCTCCGTCTCGTTGGCGATGAGCATATAGAGACAGCGCAAGAGCGACTCGGGCAGGGGATGTGCCGGAGCCGGATTGAGGATGACCTTGCGCCCAGCCTGCTTGGCCATCAGCGCAGCATGTTCGATGGTCTCCATCGGAGTCTCCAACTGCATCAAGAGGATATCGCCCTCCTCCACCGTCTTCTGGGCATGGTCAATATCTGCCGGGAGCAGATGTGCGTTGGCTCCCGAAGCCACGGCGATGGAGTTCTCTCCATACGCATCGACAAGGATGAGTGCTACGCCCGAAGGCTGCTCCTTATCTATCAGTACGTGCTTCGTACCTATACCCTCGGCCTTGTACTGGTCTATCGACCGTATACCGAAAGGGTCATTGCCAACCTTGGCGATGAAGGTCACCTTGCCTCCAAGGCGTGCTGCCGCCACGGCCTGATTGGCTCCCTTCCCCCCAGGGTTCATGAAGAACTTGCCTCCGAGCAGCGTCTCTCCCGGCAGGGGAAGGCGCTCCATGTTGATTACCATATCGGTGTTACAACTGCCTATTACTACGATCTTCCTACTCATACGATTTGTTGTTAAGGTTCATATCATGCCTTCTTATGCATAAGGCAATGAATGCAACAACAAGGAGAGCGAAATGTTTGGATATAAACTTTTATTTACACACCCCCTGGAGCAGCAACGTCACCAGCAGGCCAAGCAGGGCTGCCAGGGCCAGCACACCTCCCCGCTGCCACCTGCCGATGAGGAACAATGCGGCAAACGACAGGAAAAGGTAGGTGAAGAGCACGGCAGCGGCACTGAAGTCCTCCACACGAAGCACGGCAAAGGGCCAGTCTGCTATGCAGGCAAGGAGGCTGTTGAGCCACTCCACAAGGAGTTGCACCACACGGCCTAAAGACACTGCCCACGGGCCACCGGCCAATGCCAGCAGCCACCACACGGCAATGAGCAGCAGCACTACATACAGATAGGGGATGACCACAAGATTGGTCAGCAAGAAATAGGTAGGGAAGGTGCCGAAGTGATACAGCACCAAGGGGAAGGTACCCAGCTGCGCCGCAAGCGACATACATGCCACCCCCACGAGATAGGCGGGCACAGGAGGGAGCGAACTACGCCGAAAGAGTGCCTCGAGCCGAGGCTCGACACACAAGATAGGCACCATGGCCATGAACGATAGCTGGAACCCCACATCGAACAGGCAGAGCGGCTGCACGAGAAGCATGGCAAAAGCCGCGAGCGAGAGCACACTGAGGGAGCTGCTTTCCTTGCTCACCCAGCGCGCCAGGATATAGAGCGTATACATAGACACGGCACGCACCACGGAGGCCGACATGCCCACCATCATCGCAAACAGCCACAGCACGGCTACCGTCAACACCTCGCGCAGCCAGCGGAGGCTACGGCTACGAAGCAGGCCCCGCAACAGAAAGGCCAGCATGGCATAGATTATCCCGACATGCAATCCAGACAAGGCCAACACATGCGACACCCCCGCATCGGCATAGACCGCGCGCACCTCCTCGCCCAACACACGCTTGTCGCCCAACGTCAAGGCCGAGAGCACCCCGAGGACATCGCCCCCGAAAGCCCGCTCCATATACTCCGCCAGCAGGGTATGGCGCAAGCGCAGCATACGCACACCCGGTGCCGAAGGCTCCTCTCCCACAGCAGCCCAGCTCCCCTGCGAGAGATATACCGTACCGGCGGCCCCCTGCATGGTGACGTAGCGGGCATAGTCGAACCCCGTACCGGCGGCAAAGTTGCGCGGGGCGCGCACCGTACCCCTGAAGCACACGACATCGCCCGCCCGCAACGAATCGGCATCGCCACACGGCTGCATATAGGCCAGCACCTTCCGCCCTACCCTCTGCCAGTGGGCCGAGTCGTGCAGGGCAGTCACCTCCATCACACACCGCATACTGCGGGCACGGTGCCGAGGCGCATCCTCTACACGGGCTTCATACACCACCTCATGTGCCGGCCATGCATACTGGGCGCGACTGCGCGACAGGGCATACCCTGCCCCACCCGCCACAAGAAAGAGGCAGCAGGCAGCCATGCCCGACCACCATGCCACACGCCTCGCCGTGCAGAGCACCAACAGGAGCAGCACGGCACACACGCCTGCGCCATAGAGCCACCCTGCATCGGCATGGTGCCATAGCGCATCGGCCAATACGATACCTGCAATATAGGGGACGAGCAGGCGCAGCAACGGGTAACGCTGTATGCCATCACCTGTTGCCACCATAGTCGTATGAGAGAAAGGGGGGGGGAAGACTTACAGTTCCTTCAGTTTCCGTATCATGGCTTCCCTGTCGGCAGCCTTGAACACGGCATTGCCAGCCACCAGCACATCGGCTCCGGCCTCCACGAGACGCCGTCCGGTATCAAGGTTGACTCCACCGTCGACCTCAATCACTGCCTTCGAGCCGGTCTTCGCGATAAGCTCGCGCAGCTCATGCACCTTGTCGATGGTATGCTCTATGAACTTCTGCCCACCGAAGCCGGGGTTCACAGCCATGAGCAGCACCATATCCACATCGCGCACGATATCGGCAAGCAGGCACACCGGTGTAGCCGGATTGAGCGTCACGCCTGCCTTCATGCCCGCATCGTGTATGCCACCTACCACCTTGTGCAGGTGGGTACAGGTCTCGTAGTGCACGTTCATCATCATGGCGCCAAGGGCCTTCACCTCGGGGATAAACTTCTCGGGCTGCACGATCATCAGGTGCACGTCCAGGGGCTTGGTACAAAGCTGGGCTACATGCTGCAGTACGGGGAATCCGAACGAGATGTTCGGCACGAACACACCGTCCATAATATCCAGGTGGAGCCAGTCGGCCTCACTGCGGTTGATCATTTCTATATCTTGCGCCAGATGCGAGAAATCGGCCGACAAGAGAGAGGGGGCTATCAAGTGATTCATATCTACTACGTCTTTAGGAGTGCAAAGTTACGCAAATCGCACAGAGAAAACAAACGAGCACCCTCATTTTGTTGCAAAAAAAGAGAGAATACCGCACAGCGGCATCCTCCGTCGAGGGGCACACACGTACTCAGCCGAGCACATACCCCTGCAACCCCTCGGGCATACGCTCCGAGGCTCTATAGTTGCGGGCCAGGGTCTTCAGGAACTGCAGCGTCGACTCCTTGGGCTCCATCGGCTCCTCCTGACGGACCACCCTGCGAACCAGTACAGCAAACTCGGTATGGGAGAGAGAGGTAATTTTCTTCTTCATAGGCAGCAGCATTGTTATCGTTACATACTAATAACGCAGTGCTGCCACATTTATTATATCGCGGGGAGAGTAAATCAAGGCATCGGGGTAGCGATGCGCATCGGGGCAGGCTCAATACACCTCGAGGGCGATATGCTTCTCCTCGGCCATGCGGCGCATGTTGAGCAGGGCGTAGCGCATACGGCCCAGGGCGGTATTGATGCTCACGCCCGTAATCTCGGCTATCTCCTTGAAGCTGAGTTCCTGATAGAAGCGCATATACACCACCTCGCGCTGGTTGTCGGGGAGGGCATCGAGCAGGCGGCGCACATCGCATAGTGTCTGCTCGGTGACCATCTGCATCTCAATGTTGTCGTCGCACAGGTCGGCATCGTTGAGCAGGTCCACCTCTGTCTCATCGTTGGACACGGTGTTCTCATTGCGTTCCTGGCGGAAGAGGTCGATGATCAGGTTGTGGGCAATGCGGGTGAGCCATCCGCCGAACTTGCCCGTAGCCGTATAGCGCCCTTGCTGGAGCGTCACGATAGCTTTCACGAAGGTTTCCTGGAAGAGGTCTTCGGCCACCTCCTGGCTACGTACGATAAAGAAGATATAGCTGAAGAGTTTGCTCTGATAGCGAGCGAGCAACTCATCGAACGCCTTATTGTCACCTTTCAGATAACGGTCCACCAACATGTCGTCGGTGAGCACATTCAAGTTTTCCATTACTGCTTACTTTTTCTTGTTACTGAGTAAGAGTGTTCCGATAGGCGTCCTGTTTTTAGTGTTGTTAAATCCATTCAGTCCCCTGCAACAATCGTTGCACAAGGTTTTCGTTGGCAAAGAAAAGCATAATTTTGTTATTGTGCAACATTTTTGCCCGTTTTTAACACAATAACCTCTATTTTTCTCCGTTGCGCCGTGCCATCCAAGGCTTTTCGTGGCTGCCCGCGCGGCAGCCGGCGGCGGTGACAAGCGAGGGAGGGTGTGCTGCGGCACACCCTCCCCCAAACTATTATTGAGAAAAAAGATTACTATGTCGGGCGTATTATTCCCACAGGTTGCCCCAGGTGCCGCGACGGCCACCGGCGAGCTCTTCGCCCGCAGCCACTGTATCGTCGTTACTGTATGTTGATGCTGCCATCATTTGGCTCTCGGCCATTACGTTGACTACCTCCACCTCGGGGGTGATATATGCTTTCTTGTTCATTTCAGTATTTATGATTTATGGTTTATGATTTATGTGGTGTCTTAGCGGATTACCTTTTTACCGTTCACGATGTAGATACCCTTCTCCATCTTCTCTACGCGACGGCCGGAGAGGTCGTAGATGACTACAGTCTGCTCACCGTTGACTGCTGCCTCAATACCTGTTGTGCCTTCGCCACCAAACACGTTGAAGTAACCTATTGCCTGAGTAGCAGCGGGGAGCTGGAGGTATGCCTTACCGACAGCATACGCAGTGCCAGTGAAGGTGTAGAATGCCACGCCATTAGACTTGTTGCCAAGGGCATATACGGTCTGATCGGCAGGAATTTCGGTAGCCTCGCTATAGCCTACGAGGTAGTTGGTACCGAATGCGTCGGCCTCGGCAACCTTGTTGAAGGTGTATGTGCCAGCCTCACCGAAGAGTACCACTGACTCGCCTGCGGGGATGGTGGTCACATCGGTGTACTCCAATGTCTGCTTCTCGGTATCTACACCGCTTACATAGCCTGCGGTTACGCCCTCGGGGAGCGATACAGCAAAGGGAGTCGTCAGGGTTGCAGCATTGGCTTCGGTGATGGTAACATTATAGGTAGGATTGGGGAAGTGAAGTTTGTTACCTGCGTGGCTATTATTTCCACCTGTCCATGATGCCAAATAAACATCTGTATCGGCGGTTCCATTGATCGTCAAATACACATAGTTGCTTCCTGACACAATGAAGCAGGGGCTGTTAAGCCATGTGATTACCTCCAATGCAGTTCCCTCGTCTGTGAGAGTCACGGTGCCCTGTGTGTTGAAACTGCTCACTGTCTTGTTGACGGTCACAAACTTACCTGTAGCAATATTCTTAACCTTGAAAGTAAATGCACCATTGCTGAAGACAGGATAGATAGCCCACATCCACTCATCCATAGTTGCCACTGTGGGTGCTTCAGTCTGAACTTTCACATCTGAGCCTACAGCATGCCATCTTTGTGTAGCGTTAAAGTTGGCAATCATCGTTTCGTTGGTAACCTCTGCACTTGACACGGGGAAGGGGAAGGTTATATCGGCAGTCATATCATCCCCGTTCCACTGTACATTGTCGAGACTGTAACCTGCAACTCCTGTAAATGTAGGCATATTATTGATCTCATTACCTTCGTACGTACCAACATAGCTGTTCCCGGCCTTATCGGTAAGAGTATAAGTAATTGTTCTATCTTCAAGTATTTCCGCCTCTACAGGATAGAATCTAAACTTCACAGACGTACCATCATCTGCTACAGAATTCCAATAACTCAAGTTGGGATTACCTCCTGGAGAATTAACATGAATGTAGCCTATATTTTCTAATTTTAGAGTCAAATAGTCAATACCATCAATTGTACGTATCTCCGGAATCAATTCCGCCACACCACTTCCTTGGAAGTTACCATTCGCGTATCCATCAACGGGAAATGCCTTTGTTGGATCCCCCACATTTGTAACGGTAATTTTCTGAACACCGTCAGTAGTAGTTTCATCTATGGTCCAAAGATATTGTGTACCATCAATGTAATCGCCCACTTGCACATCTTTATTTAGATCGTAACGATAAAGCCTATTACCGCCCTCTGTAGACGAATAATAGCAAGGGCCAGTACCTTTGTCAGACATGGCAACCAAGACATAAGTACCATCTATCAAGGTGGTAGTAGCCTCATTCACCTTATAGGCAGTCGTTTGCGCCCAAGTCCCCAAAGTCAGGAACATGGAAGCGAGAATAAGAGTAAATTTTCTCATGTTGTTTTTTATTTGTAATTATTGGTTAAAAAAATAGATTATCAGTGTTTATTTCCTCTACATGGCACAATGAAGCCTATTCATGGTATCAATGTGGCAACAAAGGTAGAGGGAAAGGAGGAAATTACCCCCCCTAAAAGTTAATCTTTGTTAAATGTTCGGTCCGCTCGCCACTGCGCCCCTATCCGACGCGCCGTTTTCCACATTTTGCTCAGCAAAGATAGCAATCAATAGACCGAAGATTGTCCGCACGAAATATCCAATGGCTCTGCAGGTCACTAAGGGATCTACCATGCGTCTGCCCCCCGTCGGCACAGGGGGTTGTTTGTCCCTCGGCGGAGGGACGGTTGTATCTCGGCGGAGAGACAATTGTTCCTCGGCGGAGAGACAGCTGTGTCACGGCGGAGAGACAGGGAATAGGCCGTGGAGGCGGGCACAATAGCCCATGCGTCAGATGGCCCGGGGGGCTTGCGCCCATTCGGCACAAATGGCGAAGGCAGGGCCACTCGTCGGGCATAAGCTTGCTTATTCGGCCGTTTATTCATACCTTTGCCCTTGCATTATGAAACGATACGACAACTACTCTTTATCGGCACACAACACCTTCGGGATGGATGTGCGGGCAGCGCTCTTCGTGGAGTACGAGACGGAGGACGAGCTGCGGAGATTCCTGCAGTCGGGCGACCTTGCCCGACACGGGCGACACCTGCACATCGGCAGCGGCAGCAACCTGCTCTTCGCTGGCGACTACGACGGTGTGGTGATGCACTCGGCCCTGCGCGACCTTGAGGTGGTGGCCGAGGACGACAGCCACATCGAGGTGCGCGTGGGCGCGGGCTATGTGTGGGACGACTTTGTGGCCTACTGCGTGGCCCACGGATGGGGCGGCGTGGAGAACCTCAGCGCCATACCGGGCGAGGTGGGGGCCAGCGCGGTGCAGAACATCGGCGCCTATGGCGTGGAGGTGCGCGACGTGATCGTGCGCGTGGAGGCCATGGCGCTCGACGGCACGATGCACGTGTTCGCCAACGCGGAGTGCGGCTACGGCTACCGCGACTCGGTGTTCAAGCGCGGGCTGCGCGGGCAGTACATCATCACCCATGTGGTGTACCGGCTGGACAAGACACCTACGTTCCGCCTCGACTACGGCGACCTGCGTGCCCGGGTGGAGGCGGGCGGCACACCTACCCTCGAGGCGGTGCGCGGGGCCGTCGCGGCCATCCGCGACAGCAAGCTCCCCGACCCCAAGGTGCTGGGCAACGCGGGCAGCTTCTTCACCAACCCGATAGTGACGCGCAGCCACTACGAGCGCCTGAAGGAGACGTACCCCGACATGCCCTCCTACCCTGCCGGCGAGGACCTGGTGAAGGTGCCTGCCGGATGGCTCATCGACCATGCGGGATGGAAGGGCAAGGCACTCGGCCGCGCGGCCGTACACGACCGCCAGGCACTGGTGCTGGTGAACCTCGGCGGCGCCACCGGCAAGGAGGTGATGGCACTGGCCGAGCGCATCGGCGAGGACATATACAATAACTATGGTATACGCATAACCCCGGAGGTGAACTTTATCCTATGAGACTGACATTCCTCGGCACAGGCACCTCGAAGGGGGTACCCGAGATCGGGTGCACCTGCCCCGTATGCCGCTCCACCGACGGGCGCGACAAGCGGCTGCGGGTGTCGGCACTCGTGGAGACCGGCGGCACACGCATCCTCATCGACTGCGGCCCCGACTTCCGCGAGCAGATGCTCGGCATACCCTTCAAGCCCATCGACGGGGTGCTGCTCACCCACGAGCACTACGACCACACGGGCGGCATCGACGACCTGCGCCCCTTCTGCCGGTTCGGCGACATCGAGGTCTTTGCCGACGAGCTCACCTGCACCCACCTGCGCGAACGGCTGCCCTACTTCTTCCGCGAGGTGCTGTACCCCGGCGTGCCCGTGCTACACTTCCACACCATGGCCCCCTACCGGCCGGTATGCATCAAGGGCGTGGAGGTGATGCCCCTGCAGGTGATGCACGGCAAGATGCCCATCCTCGGGTTCCGCATAGGCGGGCTGGGCTACATCACCGACATGACCGACGCGCCCGAGGAGACGATGCGGCAGCTCGCCGGAGTGGACACGCTCGTCATCGGCGCCCTGCGCCACAAGCCGCACGCCACGCACCAGACCATAGGCCGCGCCGCCGAGGTGGCACGCAGCCTCGGGGCCAGAGAGACCTACCTCATCCACATGAACCACGAGGCGGGGCTGCATGCCGAGACCGATGCCCAGCTGCCCGAGCACGTGCACCTGGCCTACGACGGACTGGCCATCGAAGTAGCCGACCCTGCACACCCCTGAGCCGCACCATGAAGGAGTACCTGCGCATCTGCATCGACCGCATCGAAGAGAACCTGCTCTACGGGCACGACGGCTCCGCAGAGGAGCTGCGCGTGGCACTATACACCGCCGGCAGGGGCGACCACCGCTACCTCGCCGGCATGGCACGGCAGGGGAGCCAGGCCAACATCATAGACTACGACATCGTGGACGGCACGTATCGGCCGAGGCTGATCGTGCTGGAGCCCGACTACCTGGTGGACGTGTCGGCCATCGCCAACTGTTGCGAACCCTACGGCAACACCCACCTCACCCATCTGGTAAACCGCCTGAAGCCTACCGCACACACCGAAGCCATACTGCTCGGACACTTTGCCTCGCAACTGCTCGACGAGGAGGCACACCGACAGCACAGGCCCTACCGCGAGAGCGTGATGGACTTCTTCCGCCACTACACGCTGCCGCTGCTGGCCGCCGACCTCTCGGACACGTTCCACGACAACGTACGCCAGCAGCGCGACAACATACACCGCACATTCTGCGACAGCCTACCCCGCGAGAGCACCGACGCCATACTGGAACCCTCGTTCATCAGCGAGATGTATGGCCTGCAAGGACGCATCGACTACCTGCAGGCCGACCACTCCCTGCTCATTGAGCAGAAGTCCGGCCGGTGCGGATGGCCGCAACCCCACCCCGCCGTCCCCGTAGAGCAGGCCAAGCACGCCATGCAGATGATGCTCTATGGCGCCGTGGTGGAACAGCTGCACCCGGAAGGAGAGCCGCCCCGCACCTGCCTCCTCTACTCGAAATACCCGCAGCCGCTGCTCCCGCTATCGCCAAGCAAGGAGCTGCTGTACGAAGCCATCAGGCTGCGCAACCATATCGTGGATGCCGAGTACCGCTACGCCCACGAAGGATACGGCATACTGACCTCGCTCACGGCCGACGACCTCAACCTGCGCGGCACCGCCTCGACACTCTGGACCCGCTGGCAACAGCCCCAGATAGCACAGACCCTCGCGCCCATAGCAGCGGCCGACGACATGGAACGCGCCTACTACCTGCGCATGATGCGGTTCGTAGGGATGGAGCACCTCTACGCCAAGGTGGGACAGCACGGCACGGCCGAGCACGGCTATGCAGCCAAGTGGCACGACTCCCTGGAGGAGAAGCTCTCCAAGGGCGACATCTGCCACCGGCTCAGGCTCGTCAGCCCCACCCACGGCCATGAGGGCAAGGTGGAGAGCCTGATACTCGCCACCGGCGAAGGCACCGACCTGCAAGCCACCAACTTCCGCAAGGGAGACATCGTGGTGCTATACCCCTACGGAGAGGCCGAGCCCGACGTGCGCAAGCGCATCGTCTACCGCTGCGTACTCTCCGAGCTCACCCTACGCACCTTGACCCTCACGCTACGCGCACCCCAGACCGACGCCCGCGTGCTGCTGCGCCATGCCGAGGGGCTATGGGCCATCGAGCACGACCTCATGGAAGCCTCGTACGGCTCGTGCTACCGTGCCCTCCACGCCTTCCTCTCCATGCCGCGCGACCGGCGCGACCTGCTGCTGCTGCGCCGCGAGCCGCGCACCGACACCACACTGCGCCTCGAGGGGCACTACGGTGCCTTCGACCCGCTCGTGCTACGCGCCAAGCAAGCCCGCGAGCTCTTCCTGCTCATCGGGCCGCCGGGCACGGGGAAGACCTCGTACGGACTGATGTCCATACTCCACGAAGAGCTGGCCTCGGCCTCCAGCCCGGCCATACTGCTGCTCGCCTATACCAACCGCGCCGTAGACGAGATATGCAGCCGACTCATCGAAGCACGGCTCGGCTTCATACGCATAGGCAGCCCACACACCTGCCCCGAAGCCTACCACCCCTACCTGCTCGACACGGCCGTGGCGGGCAGCACCTCACTGCACGACGTGCGGAGCCACATACAGCAGGCACGCATCGTCGTAGGCACCGCCATGACACTGAACGCACACAGCGAGCTCTTTGCACTCAAGCGCTTCTCGCTGGCCATCGTCGACGAGGCATCACAGCTGCTGGAGCCACACATCATCGGCATACTCAGCGCCATGCACCAGGGAGAGCCGGCCGTAGAGCGCTTCGTACTCATCGGCGACCACAAGCAACTGCCTGCCGTGGTGAGGCAATCGGCAGAAGAGTCGCAGGTGGCCGACCCCCTACTGCACAGGGCCATGCTCACCAACTGCCGCGAATCGCTCTTCGAACGCTTGATCAAGCGCTATGGCAGCGACGAGCGCGCAGCCTACATGCTCCACAGCCAAGGACGCATGCACCGCGACATAGCCCGATTCCCCAACCAGGCATTCTACAAGGGAACACTCACCGAAGCCACACCGGAGCAGCACGCCCCCCTGCCGGAAGGAGAGGCGGGAGGCGGCTCGCTGCAGGCACTGTTTGCCTGCCGCACGACATTCCTGGACGTGCCCACGGAGACCTTACCCCCTGCCGACAAGACCAATCCCACAGAGGCCACCCTCATTGCCGCCATCGCCGCAACGGCCTACGAACAGTACAGGAACACCTTTGACCCCCTCCGCACCCTGGGCATCATAGTACCCTACCGCAACCAGATAGCTGCCGTGCGCAGCCAGATAGAGAGGTACGGCATCGGGCCGCTCAACGGCATCACCATCGACACCGTAGAGCGCTACCAAGGAAGCCAGCGCGACATCATCATCTACGGATTCACGGTGCACCACCCCACGCAGCTGGAGTTCCTCACCGAGCAGACCTTCGTGGAGGGAGACGCCGTCATCGACCGAAAGCTCAATGTGGTGATGACCCGCGCCCGCCACCACCTGCTCATGACAGGCAATGCCCGGCTGCTCCGCACAAACCCTCTCTTTGCCCGACTCATCGACTTCATCCGCGCCAACGGACTCTACATGGAAGGCATGAAAGAGCCGTTTGCCCAGAAGCAGACAAACGGCGTAGAGGATGGGAGGGAGGACGGAACGGGACCGTCAGGGCATAGCGACCTTAGTACATCAGGTGCTCACACAGGATCTTCACCCCAAGGACGATAAGCACTATACCCCCGACAGGCTCGACAGGGAACTTCAGCTTGCCACCGACCAGACTGCCGATGAAACAGCCCCCGAGCGCCATCACAAAAGAGGTGATGCCTATCGCAAAGAGCGGATACCACAACTGCTGCAGCGTATTCATACCGATGCAGGTGAACGAGATGCCTACAGCCAGCGCATCGATGCTCACACCGACTGCCAGCACAAGCACAGTCGCCAGACGGGTGGGGTCGAAATGGTGCTGCTCATCGCCCTGTATGCCGTCGCGGATCATCTTCACCCCCAAGAACACGAGGATGGCAAAGGCAATCCAATGGTCGTAGTCGGCTATGAACTGATAGAAATACACCGAACCCAGCCAGCCCACCAGAGGCATCAGCGCCTGAAACAGACCAAAGAAGAAGGAGATGACACAGAAATGGCGCAACTGGACGCGCTTGAGGATAAGCCCTGCGGCAATAGCCACGGTAAAGCTATCCATGGCAAGAGCAAAAGCGGTAAGCCAAACATCCAACGTCGTCATGGCCTCTTCCGTACAAAGTTAAAATAATAACTTATGGTATAAGTGGCGCCCAACACGCCCCCTCTCCCCACGCCGAAGCCAGGGATATACCAAGGCCCGCCATGGGATATAGGACCCAAATGCAGGGGGTACTTGTAGCGGAGCGACCACCCCATATAGACGTTCTTCGCAACCTCGGCACGCACACCAGCTACCGCCTCGGCCCATACTGCACGACAAGGCACATCGGTAAACTGCACGGGAGCCTCATCGCCCCAGACTGGATCGACGAGCGGCGGAGCATCGACACTATAGTCGAAAGAGGTGTAGCCGACACGAGCACCAAGGTATATGTAACCCGGATTGTCGCTCTCGTACTGCATGTTATAGTCCATACCCACACGATAATAGGGGGCACGGGTACGATAGCCGATACTATAGAGCTGGCTCACCATGTCGGCATGGCCGATACCTACCTCGACGGTAGGAAGAAAGCGATTGTTGATATCCACCGTAGCCGACACCTCGGAACTCATATAGGCATCCTTCACGAAGACAGGATAGATATAGCCGAAAACATCCGTCGAGAGAAAAATCCCGCGAAATGGTGACGCCGCATACCCAGCCGAAGCCATGAAGAGGCTAACGATAAATAACTTGAATGTTCTCGCGTTCATCATAATTGACATCGGATGATTTGATGACCAGTGTGTCTATATAGTGGTGAGTGCTGCCCACTGAGGTTATGGTATGAAACATGGCCGTACCACAATCCACGGAGACAAGTGTCGGCCTATTGGTATGGCTGATAAAAAGGCTATCGGGAACCCTCCCCCCACTGTAGTCGAAGATAAGGGTATCGGTCCCGTGCACATAGCTCAAAGGGAAAAGCACCTCCGAGGCATACACCTTGCGGTTGAGCACCACTGAGTCGCCTTGAGGGCGCACGACACGTACCGTAAGCGAATCGGCATAGGATACGGATTCGCCATGCTGATTATAAAACGCCAACTTACCCTGCACCACATTGTTGATGGGGCAGTCCTCGCCTGAGCAAGCAAATAGGCCAGCCCCAACAAGCAGAGCACACAACAAGCGGGCTATGTATCGGAAACGTGGCATCAGAACTCCTTCTCTATTTTATAGTTATTACGCTCCTGTGCATTACGGCTGACAAGCTCGCCGAGGAATCCCGTAAGGAACAGCTGAAAGCCAAGAATCATACCCACCAAAGCGAGGTAGAAGTAGGGGCTATCGGTCACCAAGGGTGCCGGTATGCCGTGAGCGAGGCTATGCAGCTTGTTTGCACCAATGCCTACCACACACAGCAGGCAGATAAAGAACATCACCGACCCCCACAAACCGAAGAAGTGCATGGGCTTGACACCGAACTTGGAGAGGAACCACAACGTGATGAGATCAAGGTAGCCGTTGACGAAGCGGTCGAGCCCGAACTTCGTAGAGCCATACTTGCGGGCCTGGTGCTGCACCACCTTCTCGCCTATTCTGGCGAACCCGGCATTCTTGGCCAGGTAGGGGATGTAGCGGTGCATCTCGCCATACACCTCGATGTTCTTCACCACCTCACGGCGGTAGGCCTTGAGGCCGCAGTTGAAGTCGTGCAGGTTCTTGATGCCCGACACCTTGCGGGCGGTGGCGTTGAACAGCTTGGTGGGTATGGTCTTCGACAGCGGGTCGTAGCGCTTCTGCTTGTAGCCCGACACCAGGTCGTACTTCTCCTCGGTGATCATGCGGTACAGCTCGGGGATCTCGTCGGGCGAGTCCTGCAGGTCGGCATCCATGGTGATGACCACATCGCCCTCGGCGCGGGCGAAGCCGCAGTACAGGGCGGGCGACTTGCCGTAGTTGCGGCGGAACTTGATGCCCTTGACCTCGTGGTACTCGGCGTGCAGACGCTCGATCACATCCCATGAGTCGTCGGTGCTGCCGTCGTTGACAAACAGTATCTCATAGCTGAAGCGGTGCTCGTCCATCACGCGCTTGATCCAAGCGTGCAGCTCGGGCAATGACTCGGCTTCGTTGTACAGGGGTACAATAACAGATATGTCCATGACGTCAATTCTGATTTGTGAATGATGAATTATGGCTTGTGAAAATTCCAGTTCTTTACAAAGAGCGCTATCGGCAACGAGAGCATAACGCTCCATGAGACGTTATTGCTCAGCATGCCCATCGTCAGCTCTATGGGTGTCATCGCCTGCAGTTGTGTGACAGTGGTGCGCATCAGTTCGATGTATTGGGCCCACTGCGCCAGAGCCTCCTCACTGCCCTCTACGCCCTCCAGCGTGCTGAGGTCGATGGCCGTCAGCTGTGCTATGCTGCCCTCAAGCGCTCCTATCATGGCCCCTCCGTCGATGTAGGCGAAGTAGATGTAGTGCGCGGCGGCGGCCAGCAGCGAGCCGAAGCCCATGGTAAGCATCGAGCAGACGAAAGCACGGTAAAAGTCAATCTTCCCCCCACAATAGCGGTCGCGATACAGTCTCGCCAACCGATAGACGAGGAAGGGAACCATCAGTGTCAGACCCAGAAAGAGCATGGCAGCCAGCGTGGAGTGCAGGCTCAGGGGGAATAGGCAGAACTTACCTATATAATATGCGCCCACCACTGCGCCCATGTTCATGGCGCACTGCATCATCGTGGGGTTGTCCTGTTGCTGTTGGCTGTTCATCGCTTTCTCGTAATAATCTACAAAATTAGTGCAAGCCGAGCGAAATGCCAAATTTCAACGAGCGAAAGTAGAGAAAAAGGCTTGCATTCTTCTCTACTGAGCGAGGCAGAAATTCAATAAAGTTAAATTTATTTGGGCATTTCCGAGGCGCTCTGCCTTGCCGTGACCACACAAAGCGAAGAAAATGGATATACCCTTGACAGGAAACGGGTAAACCCGTCAAGAGAATCGGGTAGACTCATTTCGGGAAACGGGTAGACCCGTTTGGACGGCGGGAAAACTGCCGGACGCCCAATGATCCAACTCCTAAAATCAACGCAGCATAAGAATCTGTTTGGATTTTAAACCTTTTCCCGGCAGATGTGTTTCTATGTGTGATTATCAAACCCTGCAATCCGTATGAAAGCAAAGATTACCCTGTTTGTTGCCTTCGCGGCAGTGACCGTAGCCTCGGCCGTGGCGCAAGACCGCCCGCAGAGCCGCGTGGAGCAGTATATAGACTCGCTCAAGAACACCCATCGTATAGAATACCTCGGCGAAGGAGACAAGCCTTTGGTTACCGACGAGCGCGCACTGCTCGACATATTCTACTACGACCAGTTCCGCAATGCACAAGACCCCCGTGCACCCTACTTCCTCTTCATGAGCCGCGATGCCAACTTCGTGATGGGCCTCGGCGGCGTGGTACGTATGCGCGGCTGGTACGACTGGGACGGCGCCATGCCCAACAACGGATTCATCCCCTACAACATATCCATCCCCAAGAATCCGCTACGCGAGAAGTGGCTTGGCTCGACCCCTGCAGGGACAGCGCTCTACTTCCGTGTGCTGGGCACCAACACCGTCGTAGGCGATTACCAACTGTATATAGAAGCCAACTTCGACGGGTACAACCAGCGCGGCTTCCTGCTGAAGAAGGCTTACGCCACGCTGAACGACTGGACCATCGGCTACGCCCACTCCACCTTCAGCGACCCGCTGGCAGAGCCTCTCCTTGTCGACGGACAGGGCCCCAACGCCTACGTGAGCACCACCACTGTGCTGGCCCGCTGGATGCACAACCTGCGCAAGGACTGGATCGTGGCCGCCTCGGTAGAGATGCCCCAGTCGTTCGTCGGAGCCAATGGCACCACCACGCAGGCTGTCAACGACTGGTTTCCCAACCTTGCCGCATTCAGCCAATACGAGTGGGCCCCCAACCAGCATGTACGCCTGGCAGGCATCATGCGCGTGCTGCCCTACCGTGACCTCGTGGCAGGTGAAAACAAGAACGAAATCGGATGGGGCGTACAGCTCAGCTCCGTGATGCGCCCCTGGAAGCCGCTCACCCTCTACTTCATGGGCAACTATGGCCGCGGCATCAGCAGCCTCACAGGCGACCTCATGATGGGCAATTACGACCTCGTGAACGACCCTGGCACGCCCGGCACCATGTATGCACCCCACCTCTTCGGGTGGTACGGCGCAGCCCAATACCACTTCACGCCGAACCTCTTCACCGGGCTCACAGTTGGCCAACTGCGCTACCTGCCCGACCACGCCACACAACCTACCGAGTACCGATACGGGCTGTATAGTGCGCTAAACCTCTTCTGGAACATCACTCCCCGCATACAAGTAGGAGGCGAATACAACCTCGGCAAACGCCAGAACCAGAACGGCGAAGGACGCTGGGCACAGCGGGTGAGCGTGATGACACAATTCAGTTTCTAATTCTAACCCTTTCGACTCTTTCTTGTTCTGTTTTTCTTAAATATTTAACGCCATTTCTTTCTCTTCTGCCGCCGAAGCGATTCGCCGGCAGAAGTTTCTTTCCATAAAAATTTGCGTATGTCAGACAAACAGCGTATCTTTGCAGCCGAAAACGGGTAAGTCCTATACGGCCAGCTCCCTTTGAATCCTCCAGGGCCTGACCGCAGCAAAGGTATTAGGTCGTAGCGGCGCGATATAGATTGCTTACCCACCCGCCTCTTTAGCTCAGTTGGCCAGAGCACGTGATTTGTAATCTCGGGGTCGTTGGTTCGAATCCGACAAGAGGCTCAAAAGAAAGGTCTGCTCCATGGAGCAGACCTTTCTTTTTATACCAACGACTACAGGACGGACAAAAGCCGAAACAGCCCCATAGGAACACATGCGCAGCAAGAGGAGATAGAATACAGAAATAGGTTGAGAAACAAATCCTCAACCTATCCTATGTAGCGCCTACGGGAATCGAACCCGTGTTCCATGCGTGAGAGGCATGTGTC
>JAFQLT010000077.1 GCA_017396545.1 Bacteroidaceae bacterium
AATGAGAGCCAAGTTAGAAAACAAAAAGGAGCATATACACCATGGAAAGATTCTTGAATACGATTAAGGAAAAAGTGGCCGTCATTACTGCGCCTAATAAGCCCGAAGATGATGCTCTGTTTGCAGTGAACACCGCTGATGTTACGGCTGAGAGTTCCGAGTATGCCTACTATCTCTGCCATCCCACGCTGGGCACGCTCTTGCGTTTTGGCTGGGCACAGGCCGATGAGGATGACACTACCGCCATCAATATTGCACTGCTGTACTGCGCCTACGCTGGCTTTGTGACGAAGATGAACGAGGCCAAGGGCGTGAAGATTGCCCCTCAGGAGCTGTTTGAGCAGTTGGTGGGCGATAAGCGGAAGCTTGGCGTCGAGTGGGTGGCGAATGCCTACAAGATGCTTGGCATCGAGGAAAAGAGCGACCTCGGTCAGCAGTTGGATGACTATTTCGAGGACTGCCGCGCCTGTGCCGAGAGCGGTCTTCCCGAGCATGTGGGCGACCAGCAGGCTGAAATCACCTGCGTGAACGCCTGTATTGCCATGTTCTTCGTTGGCAAGGGTGTTGAGGTGAAGTAAATCAAAGTTCATTTGAGAGGTAAGCTGCAATGAAGCGATTAATTTCTACATTGTTGGCGGCGTTGATGCTGTTTTCATTAGTTGCCTGCGGGAGTTCTGCGCCTTCTGATGACACGCAGGAGCCTTCTGAACCCGTTATTGAGGTGGAGGAGACTATAGAAACTGCGGAGGAAGTGCAAGGGCTTACCTCTTATGAGGAAATTCTGCAAATCGCGGATACTAATCGCGCTCCATACATTGCTGGAAATGCGCAGGAGACGTTGAACATTGACCAATATGCTATCAGCGACAAAGCATTGCTGACGCAGGAGGAAATGGATGCTCTACGCGAAGTGAACGGATCGGGAGGGACTATCTCTATAACAGAAGCAAAGGAGGATATAGACCTCTTTTTTAGAACATGGAAGTATGTCTACCCGTCCTACTACTTCATGGGTGAAGAGATTTTTCTCAATGCAAAGCAACAGGCAATAGATGCCGTATCAGCGTATTCTAATGAACTTTCTAAAGCAGACTTTAGAGAGATTCTTTACGAATCTATGTCTTTCTTGCAAGACGACCACTCTTCCATCAATGAAAAATCACCTACACGATATGAAGATGATTTACATTATTTGAGTTATTGCGATACAGCACAGCCATTTGATAAAGATGAAAATGGATTTTACCAAACCTATGAAGGTGTAAAGTGGTATTATTCGGCTTCTTCTAACGCTAGTATGCGTATAGAGCCGACTCTCTTGCCGACTGGAAAGGTAGCATATTGCCCACTACTGCTTATTCCCAAAGCGGATGCTGTGGAGACAGACACCATTACGTTGAAGAATGGGGAAGAAGAGAAGCTGATCACAGTTCAGTGGGTTGTCGGTGAAGATGTGTCCTACTTCAAGGATCAACAGTGCGAGGTGACAACTAGTCAAGATATCTACTACATTGACTATTTTACTATGCGTACGGATGTTGGTGATTTGAATGACTTCATCCGGACGGGAAATGAAGCTAAGCAGTATAAAGCAGTTATCTTTGATTTACGGCATACGATAGGATATACATATTACCAAATCCTTGATTGGGTAAAGTTGTTTGCAGGCGAAAAACCTGCTGTTAACAGAGCTTTTTTGACGAGAAATAATGCTTTGAGAACTCTTCAAAACTACGAAGGATTCAAGGCTGTTTCTATAGGAAATGAAGATTGCACCACTTGGTATGTTGATGGTCGAGAAACGAGCAATCAGATACCGCTGATTATTCTGATTGATAAGAGTTGTGCATCTTCGGTTGAAGAGGCGTGTAATTATCTGCGCTCACTTGAAAATTCCATTGTAATTGGTAGCAACACTGCAGGCTGCTCCCAAGGAGGAAGCGTACAAACGTATTATTTACCCCATTCTGGCGCTAGATTTGCCATTGGCGGCTTTATGGAGTTTACAGGCGAAGTGGAGAACATTGATGGTATCGGCTACGAACCCGATATCTGGTGCAATCCTGCGGATGCCTTAACCTCTGCATTACTCTTCTTGCAGAATTATGATTTGGCAGATGAAGAAAGTGTGCAGCCTCTTTATGATACGCTGCAACCGCCACCCAACTTATCCTTGCGTTGGTATGAGCATACGATATTACCTGGTCAAACATTTGGGCAGATTGTCGGAAATAATAAATTTGCTACCGTTTTTGTGGATGGCAAAGCTATCACAGACTTCACTGTAGAATCAGGAGAAACATCAATGTTGGGTGTAGAAAAAACAGAGATTGGAAAGATACGATTTATGCAGATGGCCTCGTTTGAAGGTGAGTGTTTCCCATTTACCATCACATACCAAGGACA
>JAFQLT010000078.1 GCA_017396545.1 Bacteroidaceae bacterium
ATGATCATCGTGAGCCCCGATGCAGGCGGCTCGGTGCGCGAGGGCAAGTGGAACGGCTACTTCGACATGCGGGGTTGGAACTACGAGGAGTTCTTCTTCACCGAGTTCCTGCCCATGATAGAGAAGCAGTACCGCATCAAGGCCGACAAGCAGCATCGCGCCATAGCAGGCCTCTCGATGGGTGGTGGTGGCTGCACCAGCTATGCCCAGCGCCATGACGACATGTTTGGTGCATGCTATGCCATGAGCGCCTTCCTGCACATGGGTGCCGAGGGTGTAGATGCACAGAAGGTGGCCCAGGGCGACAAGGCGGCACTGCTCATGGAGGCTGCGCACCGGCTGAGCTGCGTAGACTATGTGAAGAATGCCGATGAAGCCCGCAAGCAGGAGCTGCGCACGGTGAAGTGGTTTGTCGACTGTGGCGACGACGACTTCCTCTTCGATGGCAACATGGACTTCTACCAAGCCATGCGCCGCGCACACATCCCCTGCCAGCTGCGCGTACGCGATGGCGGACACACCTGGGAGTACTGGCACTCGGCTCTCTACATCGCACTGCCCTGGGTGAGCAGGAGTTTCAATTGAAAAGACAGTTCTTTATCTCACGAACACCTAATTAACCACTGAGTTGACTTTAGCCCCTACGGGCATCGACCTAAAGGTTCGCGGAAAGCCGGATTCTTGCACGCGCTTCACATGTACTTGCCATCCGGTAAAGTAATAAACACCGATACACACAAATTAAGGAGCCTCCGCGTGGGGCTCCTTAATGTTTGGTATGGTCGGGTATGATGACTTAGTCTACCGCTACCTCATCGACAAAGAGGAAGGCGCGGTAACCCTTGGCACCATGCCACTCGGGCATACTGTGCTCAACGAGAGCCTTGACCTTAACGTAGCGGGCCTGGGTGGGGGTAAATGTCAGCGTGTGCTCGTAGATTTTGTTGGCATCATCGGCTGCCATGGCGGGGTACTGTTCATTGAACACCTCGGTGTAGGTAGTGCCGTCAGTGGAGAGCGACACGATGAAGCCGCGGGCATCGAACACCCAATCTCCCTTTTCCACACAAGTGGAGAGCGACACACGGCTCACCTCGGTGGGCTGTTGCAGATCGATGAGCACCTCAAAGTCGTTGCCGGCAAAGCCCAGCCAACGACCTGTGCGGTAGTTGTGGTTGCCACGGAGACCGTCGACCAAGGTGGGCGCACCGCCATACTGGTAGCTGCCATGAGCGGGCTGCAAGAGCGTAATGGGCTTGGCTGTAGCCTTGCTGTAGGTGAGCTGCTCCTCAAAGGTGCGGGTGGTGCTGCGCTTGCCGAATGCCTTGGCCTTGAGCACACCATTGCTGGTAATCGCGAGCGGTGCCTTGTAGCGGAGCGATGAGGGAGTGGGCTCTGTACCATCCAGGGTATAGTGGATGGGGGCATCGTCGATGGTACTGAGGGTAGCCACCACGAGATTCTGTGCGGTGTCGGTGGCGAAGGTTCCCGTAACGTCGAAGATGTGGCGGGCGTAGTTGTAGCCCTTGACATCGTACATGTCGGTCATGGGGATGAGGCGCTGCAGGAAGTCGGTATAGTCCTTACGCTCGGGACGGCACCACTGCACCTCGGCGAGGGCGGCCATGCGGGGCAGTTCCATATACTCTACGTGACGGTACGAGGTGACATACTCGGTCCAGAGGTTGGCCTGCACACCAATGATGTGTTGCTGTTGATCGGGAGTGAGCGAGGGGTGCAGGGGTTCGTAGCCGTAGACGGTCTCCACAGGTACGTAGCCTCCGATGGCGAGAGGCTCGGTATCAGTGTGTTTGGTCTGATAGTAATCAAAATACATGTATACGTTGGGCGACATGATGCAGTCGTGCCCACGCTTGGCAGCCTCAAGTCCGCCTCCGATGCCGCGCCAGGAGTGCACTGTAGCACTGGGAGCAAGCGAGCCTTCAAGAATCTCGTCCCACCCTATGATACGACGGCCATGGGCATTGAGGAATTGCTCGGCATGGGCGATGACGAAGCTTTGCAGATACATCTCGGCGCTGTTCTTGGCATCGTCTTTGAGACCGAGCTTCCTGATACGAGCCTGACACTTAGGACACTGCTCCCAGCGGGTCTTGGGACACTCGTCGCCACCTACGTGGATATATTCGGAGGGGAACACGTCGATGATCTCGGCAAGCACGTCGGTAATAAACTGCAGCGTGGCGTCGTTGCCAGCGCAGAGCACATCGTCAGACACGCCCCACATCTGCCACACCTCGTACGGACCGCCCGTGCACCCCAGCTCGGGGTAGGCGGCCAGCGCGGCCTGCATGTGTCCGGGAAGGTCAATCTCGGGAATCACGGTGATGTGGCGCTCGGCAGCATAGGCCACGATGTCGCGACACTCGTCCTGAGTGTAGAGGTAGGGGCCGTAGGGGATGCCGTCGTAGGCTCCGCTGTTGCGCCCGATGACAGTCTGTGCACGCTGAGCACCGATAGTGTTGAGCTTGGGGTATTTCTTCAGCTCAAAGCGCCAGCCCTGGTCGTCGGTGAGGTGCCAGTGGAAGCGGTTCATGTTGTGGAGCGCAAGCATGTCGATGAAGCGCTTCACGGAGTCGACCGTGAAGAAGTGGCGCGACACGTCGAGGTGGGCACCACGGTAGCTGAAGCGGGGGTAGTCGGTCACCGTCACGGCAGGGAGCACTACTGCCCCACCCTTCACTACGGGCAAGGCCTTGCGCAGGGTCTGCATACCATAGAACACACCGGCAGGCGAGGCTCCTGTGATGGTCACGCCATCGGCATTCACCACGAGACGGTAGCCCTCAGGATTATCGATAGCCGCATCGAGAGCCAGCGTGATGGCGCCCGGCAGGGCATCAGCAGTGACAGCAAGGTCGAGGGCGGTCTTCTCCTTGATGTACTCGGCAAGGAGGTGGGCATTGCGCAGCATGACTTCATCGCCCGAGCAGACGACAGGAGTGTTAGCGGTGAGGGTGAAGCTGGCCTCATCGGACAACACAACATCTTGAGGCAGAGGTACTACACGATAGTCGGCCACGGCAGACTTGCCGGTGCAACCCGACAGTAAAACTCCTATAAGGAGAAGGGGAAGGATAAGTTTCTTCATAGCATTATCTTATTAAAACTGTTATTCTGCTGCGAAGATACGAAAAATTTGTTTAGAGTGTAGTTTTTTTAGGAGTGAAGGAGGTAGGAGTACAGACAATAGCGGAGCACTCGCCATCATTCTGAACGTTACTTCTCCATTTCGTTTATCGTTTAGGATGCAGAGTTTTGGCATTCTCACGACAAATACATAACTTTGCGAATGTATACCTCAAACACAAACGGAATGAGAAAGAATATATCGAGCCTATTGGCTATAGCCATGCTGGCGATACTCGCCATCAGCTGTAACGGTCGTGCATCCAAGCAGCATGCAAAACCACGCAGAGATATCATCACCACGAACGGAACCCAGCTCATCAAGCATGGGAAGCCCTATACCTACATCGGTTGCAACATTTGGTATGCCTCCATCCTCGGGTCTACAGGTATGGGCGGCAACCGTGAGCGCCTGTGCCACGAGTTGGACCAACTGAAAGAACTGGGAATCACCAATGTGCGCATACTCTCTGGCCCCGATGCCGGGAGTCTCCTTGCCAACCCTGCCAAGCCCTATCTGCAGACAGCTCCAGGCGTGCTCAACGATACCATCCTTGAGGGTCTCGACTATGTCATCGCCGAGCTGGAGAAGCGCGACATGGATGCCGTCATCTACCTCAACAATGCGTGGGACTGGAGCGGCGGCTATGGATTCTACCTCAAGGAATGTGGC
>JAFQLT010000079.1 GCA_017396545.1 Bacteroidaceae bacterium
AGTTTATTTGAGGCTCTTTTTACCATCTTTACACTCTTTGTTCTTGCAAATAGACCACTATTTGCTGCGACCAAACAGTGCAAATCTGCTCAAAAACACCTCTCAACTAAACTTGAAATAAAATCCAAACAGATTCTTAATTTATCTAAAACCCCATCATTTTTACTTGCCGGTTTTTTAGGAAGGTAGTCGGATCATATCGCAGACAGGTTCAATGGATGTACTTTTCCATATAAAAACACAATCATATATAGCCCCCCATTCTTTGGTCAAAACATCAGACACACCTTGAAAAACTACTCCATTTTCATCGACAATACACGCAAATACACTATCTTTGCCATCCAAATCATAATAGTCCCGAAGAAAATGAAAAAAGTTTTCATATTGCTATTGGCCTGTTCGCTGCTCCCGATTCGGGCCCAATATATCCATACAGCACATCGTAACGACGACTGTACAAAGAGGTTGCTACAGGAAGCCAAATTGTTTTACAATGAGCACAGCTACGATATGGCAGAGGAGCTGCTCGACCAACTGTTGAGCGGTAATCCCACCCACATGCAACGGCATGAGGCAGACGCATTACGGACACTCATCATCTACCAACGCAATCCGCGAGAGGCTGCTACCGCAATAGAGGAGTATCTTAGGCAATACCCCGATGCCCAAGATATGAATCACATGAAAGCGCTGGCACTACTTAGCTACTATGCCCAAGGTAACTATACACAAGTAATATGCTGCATGCAGGAAATAGACCCCGACATGCTCGATGAAAAAAGGCGCGATGAAATCATATTGGCATACGCTTTGTCAATGATTGAAGAGGGAAAGCATGAGGAGGCCACAGTGCAACTCAACATCTTGGGACTCATCAGCGACCGCTATGACAGTGAAGTATCTTTCTATACTGCCTATACTGCTTATATGGATAAACGCTACAAGGATGCCGAAGAAAGATTCACACAAACACTCGACATTGCAGCATATCATCGCCAGTCGCGCTACTATTTGGCCCAGATAATGTTAGAAACCAAAGGATATGCCGAAGCCGAAGCATTGGCGATAGCCTACAACGATGAATATAAACAGGATGAATATACATTAGAGATGACGCGTATATTGGGCGAAGCACTCTATGGGCAGAAGCGTTACCTACAAGCAGCGGTAGTCCTGGAAGAATATCTTGCCTATGCCGACGAACCCAAACGCGAGGCATTGTACCAACTGGGCATATCGCATTTCAACACGGGTGAGCACTTGCGCGCTCCCGAGCTATTTGCAATGGTGAGCGATAACGATGATGCCATAGCCCAAAGCGCCCAACTCTATGCTGGCCTTTCATACCTAACCCTCGATGACAAGAACAAGGCCCGCCTTTGTTTTGAGCGAGCTTCCTCAATGACAGCCTCCCCTACACTACGCGAGCACGCCATGTACAACTATACCGTATGCATGCACGAGACCTCCTATTCCGGATTTGGTGAGTCTGTCGCCATTCTCGAACGTTTCCTTAATGAATTTCCCCATTCGGTATATGCCGACCGTGTGAACAGCTACCTTGTGGAGACCTACATGAACACCAAGAATTATGATGCAGCCTTGCAGTCAATAGCCAAAATACGACAGCCAAGCAAGACTATACTGAAAGCCAAGCAACAACTGCTCTATAAAGCTGGTATCGAAGCTTTTGCTGGAGGAGACCTTACCAAGGCATTCAACAAACTGAACGAATCGCTCAACGTGGGCAACCATGACCGCCAAACGAGTGCCGATGCTCTGTTCTGGCGCGGAGAAGTGCACTTCCGCATGGGACACTATCACCAAGCCGCGCGCGATTATACCCAGTATATCAACCAAACAGAAGACCGCAAGGGACGTACTTACGGACTGGCACTCTATGGATTGGGATACACCCACTTCTTACAGAAGAACTATCAAGGAGCATGCAAGCAGTTTGACAAACTGATCCACTCTCATCCAGCATCTACAGGTACTATCGACAAAGCAACTCTATCCGATACCTACATGCGCATAGGTGACTGTCACTTCCAATCGCGTCAATACAAAGCTGCCGAAGAGGCTTATAACAAGGCCATATCAGCCCAACCTTCACAGGCCGACTATGCCGTATATCAGAAAGCATTTGTCCAAGGACTCTCAGGACGTTATCAAGACAAGATAGGCACGCTCACCTATCTCACGGAGAACTATCCACAATCAGATTATTTCGATGATGCACTCTACGAAAAGGGGCGCGCCTATGTACAACTAGAAAACAGTACACAAGCTATCGTCACTTTCGAGCAACTCACCGAACAATTCCCCAGAAGCCGATACGCACCAATTGCAGGTAACGAGATAGCACTCATACACTATCAGAACGACCGCATACGAGCAGCTATACAATCATATAAGGCGGTTATCAACAATTACCCCAATAGTGAACAGGCTCGAGTAGCCATACGCGACCTCAAGAACCTCTACGTGGAGGAGAATATGGTAGAGAGCTATGTCGAGTTTGCTTCACAGACAAAGGGGATGGCTGCGGTAAATGTCAGCGAACACGACTCGCTCAGCTATAAAGCAGCCGAGATGGCTTATGTGCGTGGAGATGAAAAGGCCGCCACAGAGGGACTCTCCAAATACCTCGGACAGTTCCCCAATGGAGCATACACTACCGATGCACAATACTATCTGGGATGTATCTATTGCAAGGCCAACAATTACAGCAATGCCAAGCAATATCTGCTACAAATTACAGAACAGCGCAGTAGCAAGTATTGCGAGGAGGCCACACGTATGCTGGCAGATTTGGCCTATACACACAAGGATTATGCTCTTGCCATGAAGACATACGGCAACCTAAGCGAGATCACAGATAACCCCTCGACCAAACTTCACGCCCAGGTACACCGCTTGCGTTCGGCACAGGCATTGGCTGACTATGGAGTCATCATGGAAGAAACCTCCCAAGTGCTCGCCAACAGCAAAGTATTACCCGAAACCGCAACCGAGATGCGCTACTATCGTGTCAAGGCATACCTTGCACAAAGCAAATACGAGTCGGCTATAGAAGATCTACGTATACTTGCCAAAGACACCCGCAGCGTATACGGTGCTGAAGCTAAATACCAGCTTGCCCAGTTATACTATAACATCAAACAATATGACAATGCAGAAAAGGAGGTACTCGATTATATCAACGTGAGCACTCCACACAGTTACTGGCTAGCACGTAGTTTCATCCTATTGGCCGATGTATATATAAAAAGTGAAAAGTATATCGAAGCAAAGCAATACCTCATATCACTGAGGCAAAGCTATCAAGCCAAAGATGACATAGCTGCGATGATCGAAGAACGACTGAACACCTTGGAGAGCAAGATGAACAACTAACCGTATATACACAAATGAAAAAAAGATATATTACCCTATTCTCGGTACTAATTGGCACTGTGGCCTGCATGGCACAAACAACCAACGACACCATCAACCGCATGGTACTCGTAGAAAGTACATACAATCCGATTATTACTGGAGCTGTCAAGCGCAACTTTATTCCCGAAGCAGCAAAGCCAACAATGAATAAGGAGCAAATCATATATGCCGATGAAGGTATAGACCTTACCTATTTCGACCGTAAAGCCAATCCCGCCCCAACCGTGGCTATCATGCCAAAGAAGAGCACTCCAGGATATGCCCATATTGGATATGGCAATTACAACAACCTCAGTGGATTAGCTGCCTACAAATTTCGATTCAATGAGAATGGAGACTTGGCCATACATACTCATATAGACGGATGGAACGGAAATCTCAAGCTCAGTAATGGCACGGAATGGCGCTCACAGTTCTACGATATGGGACTCAGAGCCGACTGCAACATACGACTGGGCAATGCCACATTCAATGCTGGAACCCACACAGCACGCTACAGTTACAATTACCTCGCCGCTTCTATTCCCGATGATAAGGAAGATGCGCCACAGCACGCCGACAAGATCGGTGTATATATAAGTTGCAAGGGAGCATTCAAGGAGGACTATCGCTATCAGGCCACCATACACTATACCCATTTCGGCCGTAGCACCTACTTTGCTGAAAGAGTACCTCATGGTGAAAACCATTTCTACGGCGAGATGTCATTCGACATGGATTTCCATGACTTGGGCGTGGGCTCAGTACAAGTACGCAGCGATATGCTTACCTATCAAGGATTGACGAACTATAGCAACTACCACTCATTGGAGGTGACCCCCCGTTGGAATTACCGGTACGAAAAACTACATCTTATCGGTGGTTTCAACATGAGTTTCCTCACGGGGAAATGCATCAAAACTCCCCTACAAATATCCCCAGAGTGCAGTATCAGCTATGTGTCTGGTACACTGTTCACCGCAAAGCTTACTGTAGACGGAGGGCGCGACATAAACACCTTCAGCCGTCTACACACCCGATCTCCATATTGGGCTTCTGAGGAACAGCTCCGCCCCACCTATACTTTCTTGAATGCTCACTTGGGCAGTGACATCCGTATCATGGAGGGACTGCACCTGCATCTCGGAGGAGGCTACAAGTTGATGTCCGATGCACTGTTCGAAACTGCCATAGACTCTGCCGGCATCACATACACTGGTATCACCAACCATAATGCACATGTAACTACCATCGATGCCCGTATCAGTTACAACTATAAGAATCGCGTAAACCTCTCGGCCAAGGAAGCCTACTATCATTGGACATTGAAAGGCAACCGTGCACTCCTTGCCCGTACACCCAAGTTGGAATCTGATATCAATGTCCGGGTGTGCATCATGCCTAATCTGCATGCATATACCAATCTGAGATGGATCACGTTTACTGATACCAACGAGCAGAGTATTGTGGACTGGAGCCTTGGGACCCAATACTCCCTGAATAAGAGGTTGACCCTCTTCCTCGATGCACATAACCTGCTCAATCATCACCATCAATACTTTACAGGATATCCCTCACAAGGTTTCAATGTACTGCTGGGAGCGATATGCAAGTTCTGACCAAGCTTACATCTGAAAACTATACAAGCTTTGCTGAAAATGTACCCCATATACACCTACACAAATGATAACTTATCAGACCGATGGCACACGGATGCCAAATATCAAGAAACGTGAGACTACCGCATGGATACGTCGTGTGACCGCCACCTATGGCAAGAAGGTGGGCGATATCAGCTACATCTTCTGTAACGACGAACGCATACTTGAGGTAAACCGCGAGTATCTACAACACGACTACTACACCGATATCATCACCTTCGACTATACTGAAGGTAACACCGTCAGCGGTGACATCTTCATCAGTCTCGATACGGTGAAGACCAACAGCGAACAATATAACACTCCATACGATGAAGAACTACACCGTATCATCATACACGGCATACTGCACCTCTGTGGCATCGACGACAAAGGACCTGGCGAACGCGAACTGATGGAAGCAGCCGAGAACCGCGCTTTGAGCATACGCTGAAAATCCATTAACGAAATTTATGCCATAGCCTTGTAAATAAATTCACATTGTTTTCGGATAACCGATTTTTTACTGTAATTTTGTACACTTAAACGTATTAAAGTACAATAACTAAAAATCATAGAAATAATGTCAGAAAAGAGAATCAAAACTGCCCTTGTGTCGGTATTCCACAAGGATGGATTGGACGAGATCATCACCACGCTCCATAAGGAGGGCGTGCAGTTGCTTTCTACGGGTGGTACCCAAGAGTTCATTGAATCGCTGGGTGTTCCCTGTCAGCGTGTAGAGGATTTGACAGGCTATCCTTCAATCCTTGGCGGTCGTGTGAAGACCCTTCACCCCAAGGTGTTTGGTGGTATCCTTGGCCGTCGCGACAACGAAGGCGATCAAGTGCAGATGGTCAACTACGAGATTCCTGAGATTGACCTCGTTATCGTAGACCTCTATCCCTTTGAGGCCACAGTGGCATTGGGTGCTTCACACGAGGCTATCATCGAGAAGATTGACATAGGCGGCATCTCACTCATCCGTGCAGCCGCCAAGAACCACAAGGATGTGGTCATCGTAGCCAGCAAGGACCAGTATGCAGCGCTTGCTGATATCCTCCGCAATAAGGGTGCGCAGACTACACTCGAGGAGCGCGTATGGTTTGCCAAGGAGGCGTTCGGCGTATCTTCACTGTACGACTCGGCTATCTTCAACTACTTCGATGGGGAGAACGGCTCGATGTTCCGTAAGGCCATCAATCATCCCAAGTCGCTTCGCTACGGTGAGAACCCCCATCAGAAGGGTTATTTCTATGGTGACTTCGAAGCTATGTTCGATCAGATTCACGGTAAGGAAATCTCTTACAACAACCTGCTCGACATCAATGCAGCCGTAGACCTCATCGACGAGTTTGAAGATACTACCTTCGCTATCCTCAAGCACAACAACGCTTGCGGCCTTGCATCA
>JAFQLT010000080.1 GCA_017396545.1 Bacteroidaceae bacterium
GAAAAGAGAGAGAAGACCTATTCTCACGAGGGAATACGGTCTTCTCTTATACTATCAGCATCGCTTGTGCCTACACACCAAGTTCCGTTTTCCTCTCTGCAATTACGCCAGCAGGTTCAAAGGGTATAATCTCAGCCTGCCTTCTCGGGCAAGCACCCCTAACATGGGATTCACCTCACACAACGCGGCGCGCTACGCGCTTGTTTGGTGTATCCAGCGTGCAAAGGTATACAAAGTTTTTCAGAGAATCATCAGATAGTGTCAGAATTTTATCGTGTATATGTTTTAGAACATCCAAATCCTGCACTGCATAGCCGAGGCATGGCGTTGCAACAAATCGACTGTCATCTCGGCTGCCTCGTGCAGTCCTTCGCTACCGCTGTATCCGTTGATGATGGCAAGTATGTGAGTGGTGCCGACATCCATCTTGGTACGTTCGTGGTCACTGGTTGGGGTGCCTATCCCCCCTATAGCATCGCGTATCACGGGCATATGCTCAATGTTGAGCGCTCCGCGGCCTATTCCTTCGAACGGTTCGCCCGCTCTGCCTATACCCAGGCAGAGGTCGGTGCCTACAATCTTGTCGGCATCAAAGCCTCCGATGCTATATCCGGTGCGCAGCGACACTAAGTTGATGAGGTCCACCAGCGTGTCTATCCGGTATAGCTCAAGCCCGCGGAGCAGGCGGCGGCGCAGCGCCTCGGCCGACGGGCGATAGCGGCTGGGGTCCTTGCCGCAAGCGCGGTATGCATCGCGTGTGGCGACGATAGCGGGTTGCTGCTTGATGCTCTCGGTAGTCTCTGTGGCCCGCAAATGTTCGGTGAAATGGGCTATTTCTGCCCACAAAGCCTCATCGTGGGAGCTGTTCTTGACGGTGGCATACACGGCAGCTCCCCGATATTGCGGCCACTTGGCTTTGATCTCTTCTGATAAGGTGATATTGAACATAGCTATAGGATATGAGTTAAGAACTGAAAAATATCTTTTATTTTCCATTCAACATTATTCCATTGAGTATACGCCCAGACTTGACTCCAAGGCGCCGCGCCGAAAAGTAGTCGCAGTGCTGGGTATAGGTGCAAATGTGACTATCATAAATATGGTTGCCAGGTACACCTGCATCAATCAACAGCAATCGATTTGCAGTCGGAAGGTCTAAATGGTATTTCTTTTTATCAGAATGCCAACAGGCAACCTCTCTCATGTCAAAACCTCCATCCCGGAAAGCCTCGTACACTTCTGTCCCCACTTCAAAAGCTGCAAGCGATATACCTGGACCTATAACCGCATGAACATCGGAAGCATCTGTTCCATAGACACGATGCATAGCACTGAGTGTTCGCGTTACGATACCCCCCACTGTCCCCCGCCATCCGGCATGTACAGCCGCTACAGCACCATGCACAACATCGTAAAGCAGTACAGGAATACAGTCGGCGGTCGACACACACAGACACAGTCCACCGATATCCGTCATTACGGCATCTTTCCCTTGTAGCATGGCATGGCGAACCTCGGGCGACAAACGCATGAAATCCTCATCCACACTCAGAATGTTGCAGCTATGTGTCTGATAAGGTATGATGAGCCTTCCGAAAGGTATACCTAATAGTCGGCACAACATTTCCTGATTGGCACGCACCACAGCAGTTTCGTCACCGGTATAGGGCGTACAGTTGAAAGTAGCATAGGCACCGCTTCCACATCCACCGTGGCGAGTAGTTCTGAATGCTACGACTCCGTCACAGGCTATAGGATAAAAATGGAGGCTTCGAATAGTCTTCATTCCATAAGTTTACTGCAAAGATACGCATAAGTGAGTGAGCAATATGAAGTTTTTTCATTTTTTCTCTACAAATGCAAGGTTTTTTCTCCATCGTAGGCCCAATCATCGTGAAAATTATTAAAGCAGGCTTAATTTTCGTTTGTTTCTTCGTATCTTTGCGGTAAACTGCGGAAACCAACAGACTCTCCTATGGAAAAACTCTTTCTTCTCGATGCTTATGCCCTCATCTATAGGGCCTACTATGCCTTCATCCGTGCTCCGCGTATCAACTCGAAGGGGCAGAATACCTCAGCCATCTTCGGCTTTGTCAACACCCTGGAAGATGTGCTCAGGAAGGAGCAGCCTACCCATATCGGCGTGGCTTTCGACCCCAAGGGCGGTACCTTCCGCCATGAGATGTACGCGCCCTACAAGGCGCAGCGCGAGGAGACACCCGAAGACATACGCGCCAGCGTACCCATCATCAAGGATATACTGCGTGCTTACCGCATCCCCATCCTGGAGGTGCCGGGCTACGAGGCCGACGATGTCATAGGCACACTATCGCACCAAGCCGATGCCCTGGGCATAAGGACCTATATGATGACGCCCGACAAGGACTATGGGCAGCTGGTGACGGAGAATGCGCTCATCTACCGCCCTAAGTTTGGCGACAAGGAGTTTGAGGTGATGGGCATAGAGCGGGTGAAGGAGAAATTCGGCATAGAGCGCC
>JAFQLT010000081.1 GCA_017396545.1 Bacteroidaceae bacterium
GGGCAAAGGTACGAAGAATGCGATACAAGGTGGCAAGGGATATACCATATTTCTTACAGATATCCGTTTTTTTAATGTTGCTGTGGTAGTAAACGCCCACAATCTCCAGACGGAGAGAAGTACTAATTGTTCGTGACATAATTTTTTTTGTTGTGTCAACTTATTTAGTACATGTCACCTCGCGAAGAGAATAGTCTCTCTTCGCGAAGGTAGTGATGAGCATAACCATAAAACAGGGAAAACGCATTGTAGATCCATCAGAAAGTGCTATAGATTTCTCCAAGAGACAATGCATTTGTATGAGGGAGGACAGGACAACTCTGGGGCACCTATGGTTGTCCGCGTTAAGAAGTTGACACATAGTAGATTACACCACACAAGGACAGCCGGACAGCCTAATTCGGCAAAGTGCTTTAATGCTCCGTGAAGTATGTATAAAAATCAGACAAAGAGATTTTTTCTAACGAAAGGCTCCGGCGGTATTATCAGAGCCTTGCAATAGAATTGACGGAGCCTTGTGATTCGCGCGGTTTAGAAAACTTATTCCTATATGAGTTTACGCATTGTAAAGACGTGAGCAAATGACTCTCAACTAAACTTGAAATAAAATCCAAACAGCTTCTTAGCCAAAAATCATGAATAAATGATAATATGTGCAAGGCTACGCGCACAAGTTTGGTAAAAAAGATGTACTTTTGTAGTTGGTACGGAGGCTACATCTCAGTACCATACCATTAATATAAATATAACGTGATGAACGATACGATAAATACCCCCTTCTTCACACCGGAAGAGAAGCTGCAGGCTGCTGCGCTCATGGAGCAGCTGAGAGAGTTGGCCGGAGAGAGCTTGCGCGATGAGGACATGCTGCGCATAAGCGCACTGCTTGCCGACGCCATAGGCAAGGGATGCCTCCAGCGCGACAGCTTCGGGCTCAACCCCATCATCAATGACCTGCAGACGGCTATCATCGTAGCCGATGAGATGGGCATGCGCCGTGCAGCCATCGTGAGCATACTGCTCCACGATATCGTGAAGGTGGGATTCATCTCTACCGAAGAGGTGGCAAGGCAGTTTGGCAATGATGTGGCGGGTATCCTGGGCGGACTGGTGCGCACGGCAAGCCTGTATGAGAAGAACCCGACCATCGAGTCGGAGAACTTCCGCAACCTGCTGCTCTCCTTTGCCGAGGACATGCGCGTAATCCTTATCATGATTGCCGACCGCGTGAACACGATGCGCCAGATCAAGGACAGCGACAACAACGAGGCTCGCCTGCAAGTGGCCAACGAGGCGGCCTACCTGTATGCTCCGCTGGCGCATAAGCTGGGCCTGTACAAGCTGAAGTCGGAGCTGGAGGACCTCTCGCTCAAGTACACGCAGCACGACATGTACTACCACATCAAGGAGAAGCTCAATGCCACCAAGGCAGCCCGCGACAAGTATATCGCCGCGTTCATTGACCCTATAGACAAGAAACTGGCTGCTGCCGGGCTCAAGTACCACATCAAGGGACGTACGAAGAGCATCCACTCCATCAGCCAGAAGATGAAGAAGCAGAAGACCAACTTCGAGGGCATCTACGACCTCTTTGCCATACGCATCATCCTGGACTCGGAGTATGAGAAGGAGAAGCAGGAGTGCTGGGCGGCCTACTCCATCGTGACCGACATGTATCAGCCCAACCCCAAGCGCCTGCGCGACTGGCTCTCCATACCGAAGAGCAACGGCTACGAGTCGCTCCACACCACGGTGATGGGTCCCGAGGGTAAATGGGTGGAGGTGCAGATACGCACCGAGCGCATGGACGAGATTGCCGAGCGAGGCCTTGCCGCCCACTGGCGATACAAGGGCGTGAAGAGCGAGACGGGGCTCGACGAGTGGCTCACAAGCATACGCGAGGCACTGGAGCACACAGACGATGACGGCATAGAGCTGATGGACCAATTCAAGATGGACCTCTACAAGGACGACGTGTTTGTGTTCACCCCGAAGGGCGACCTCTTCAAGTTGCCCCACGGAGCCACGGTACTCGACTTTGCCTTCCATATACATACCAATGTGGGTAGCCGTTGCACCGGCGCCAAGGTCAACGGCAAGCATGCCCAGCTGCGCCATGTACTCAGCAATGGCGACCAGGTGGAGGTACTCACCTCCAGCACGCAGACTCCCAAGCAGGGCTGGCTCGACATCGTGACCACCTCGAAGGCACGCACCAAGATACGCCAAAGCCTCAAGGAGATAGAGTCGCGCCAGGCAGCATACGCCCGCGAGACCATAGAGCGCAAGTTCAAGAACCGCAAGATAGAGTACGATGAGCCCACGATGATGCGCCTCATCCGACAGATGGGCTACAAGCAGGTGACGGAGTTCTATCAAAAGATTGCCGATGGGTCGCTCGACGTGAACCTGTTTATCGACCGTTACGTGCAGGCCATCGGACAGGTGACCGAGCCACACGATGTGGTGACCCGCAGTGCCGAGGGATATAACCTGCAGCAAGACGAACAACTCAAGCAAAGCTTCTCGGGCGACGTGCTCGTGATAGACCAGAACCTCAAGGGAATAGACTTCAAGCTGGCCCACTGCTGCAACCCCATCTATGGCGACGAGGTGTTTGGCTTTGTCACCACGGGCGGCGGCATCAAGATACACCGCTGCGACTGCCCCAACGCTCCCGACCTGCACTCCCGCTTCGGCTACCGTGTGGTGAAGGCCCGCTGGGCCGGCAAGAGCAAGGGCTCGCTCTACCCCATCACGCTCACCGTCATCGGTCACGACGACATAGGCATCGTTAACAACATCACCTCCATCATCTCAAAGGAAGAGAACATACAGCTGCGCAACATCAGCATCAACTCGCACGACGGACTCTTCTCGGGTACCCTCACCGTACTCATCGAGGAGAACGCCCGCCTGCAAGCCCTGGTGAAGAAGCTGCGCACGGTGAAGGGCGTGAAGCAGGTAAACAGAAACTGAGCCCAAAAGGCCCTCACGAGTATATAAGGAAGCACAACAGACATGACAAGACAAAGACTATATACCTGCCTTTTGGCACTCATCCACCTACTGCCGGGCATGGCTCAAGAGCCACAGTTCGGTGCACCGTTCGACTTTCCGCTCTACCTGAGCGGCAACTTCGGTGAGCTGCGCTCCAACCACTTCCACGGTGGCCTCGACTTCAAGACGCAACAGGTGTCGGGCAAGCCGCTGCTAGCCATTGCCGACGGATACATCTCCAAGGTGACGGTGACAGCCGGTGGCTACGGCAATGCGCTCTACATCACCCACGACAACGGCTACACCTCGGTGCACGGGCACCTCGACCGCTTCCTTCCCGAGATAGCCGCCTTAGTGCGCGAGAAGCAGTATCGCGAACAGTCATTCGTGGTGACCCTCGAGTTTGGCCCCGAGGAGTTCCGCGTACGCCAGGGCGATATCGTGGCCTATGCCGGCAACACGGGCTACTCCTTCGGTCCGCACCTGCACATGGAGATACGCGAGACCGCCACCAACGAACCCATCGACCCCCTACCCTTCTATAAGGACAAGATTGCCGACACCACTCCTCCACGCGCCACACACATCATGGTGTATGGGGCCAAGGACGAGGGTAAGGTGGCAACTGCTGCCGGTTCGAAAGAGGCAAACGAGGTAGATGGAAAAATAATTTTCAATTCTCAATTCTCAATTTTCAATTCTCTCACCGCTTGGGGCCGCATCGGCACCGCCATCTCCGCCAACGACTACATGGACGGCACCACCAACAACTACGGCGTGCGCTACGTACGGCTCTATGTAGACGGCAAGCTGGTGAGCCATAGCGATGTAGACCGCTTCTCCTTCTCTGAGGACCTGCTCATCAACTCCTGGACCGACTATGCCGAGTACCGCCGCACGAAACGTTGGTACATGCGCTCCACCATAGCCGAGAACAACGAGCTGCGCATGCTCCATGCCGACGCCCATCGCGGATGGGTCACCATCGACGAGGAGCGCGACTACCACTTCCGCTACGAGCTCGAGGACCTGCATGGCAACCTCACCGCCTACCGCTTCGTGGTACGCGGCAAGCGCATGCCCATCGTCACCCGACTGCGCAACTACCGCTACCACATGGACGCCTCGGGCGACAGCCGTTTCTACGCTGCCGGCACAGAGCTGTGGATGCCCAAGGGCACGCTGTTCGAGGATGCCGACCTGCAGTACGAGGTGTACCCTTCGGATACCGACCATGCCGACATCCATCAGCTGACTGCCCAGCCCATCCCCCTGCGCCAGTCGGCCGAACTGACGCTGCCTGTCCGTCTGGACAAAGCCTTTGACGGCAAGAAACTCTACGTAGCCCGCGTCGATGGCGACCGCCGCATCTACTGCGGAGGCACCTACCGGTATGGCCGCATCACCACCCGCATCAAGGAGCTGGGCACCTACACCGTATGTGCCGACACCATAGCCCCGAAGATTGCGCCGATAGGTGAAACCACCTGGAAGACGCGCGGCATCGTGACACTCCGCATCACCGATGCCGAGACCGGTATCCGCAGCTATGAAGGCAAGATTGACGGCCGCTGGGTGCTCTTCAAGTACAGCAGCAAGAACGCCCGCCTCACCTGCGACCTCCGTGCCGAAGGCATCGGCCCTGGACACCACACCATAAAGGTTGAGGTGACCGACATGCGGGGCAACAAGCGGGTTGTGAGCTACAACGGGACTTTCTGATAGCGCGCTGCAGGACATGGCAATGAAGGTGCCTATGCGCAGCACAGGCCCAAAGGAAGGATTAGAGAGAGGCTTCAGGGGATTCTTCGCAAGACAGTCAAGCGCAACAAGACCTCGAGCAGCAGGCACGCCATAGCCCAGAGGGCGAAGGGCATGTACTCCTCGGATTTGCGGCTGAAGTCCTTGACGCTGAGCTTGGTCTTCTCCAGTTTGTCGATTTCTTCGTATACCTCCTTGAGTTTCGAGTTGCTGGTGGCGCGATAATACTGTCCGTTGGCCGTCTTGGCTATCTGCTGCAAGGTATTCTCGTCAATTTCCACAGGTACCTGTATATATTGCGTTCCGCCGAATCCTTGATAGGGATACGGTGCTGTCCCGTTGCTTCCCACGCCGATGGTATATACCCTGATACCATAGGTGTTGGCAATCTCGGCGGCGGTAAGTGGCGATATGTCGCCCCGGTTGTTCGAGCCGTCGGTGAGGAGGATGATTACTTTGGACTTAGCCTTGCTTTCCTTGAGTCGGCTCACGGCATTGGCTATGCCGAGCCCGATGGCCGTACCATCCTCAAGGATGCCGTTCATCGCCATATCGCAGCTGATACTGTTGAAGAGGTTGAGCAGCACTGCATGGTCTACGGTGAGGGGCGACTGTGTGAAGCTCTGTCCGGCAAAGACGGTGAGTCCGATATTGTCGTTGGGGCGTCCGTTGATGAAGTCGGCAGCCACCTGCTTGGCTGCTTCGAGGCGGTTCGGCTTGAGGTCTTCGGCCAGCATACTGGTAGATACGTCCACGGCCAGCATGATGTCTATACCCTCGACCTCGCTGCTCTGCCAGCTGTCGGTCGACTGGGGACGAGCAAGCACTACGACGAGCAGTGCCAAGGCGATCATGCGCAGCACGAACGGGGCATGGCGCAGATAGACCTTGTAGCTCTTGGGCATGGTGGTATACATCCTCGTGGTGGAGACACGCATCGAGGGTTCGCTCCTTCTGCCCCGCAGTATATACCACACGATATAGGGCACGAGCAGGAGCAGCAACAGGAAATATGCGGGATGGGCAAATGTCATATCTCTTAAAAGAATAGGTGTATCACTTCACATACAGCCACGTATATTGCCCCTGCACCGAGCGCACATAGCAGTGCGATACCGGCAGCGAGCAGTGCCTGCTGTTGTTTAGGGCGTCCCTCCCTGACAACGATTTCCTGCACTTGCGGGGCTTCGGGGGCTTCTTCTTCGACCTTCGTCCTATTGACGAAGTCGATGGCATTGACGAGGTTCATGTCGTTCTCGTTGATGAGTGGCTTGTACTTGGCAAACTTCACGAGGTCCGCCATGGTGAACAGCTCGCGCACCTCGCCTATCCACTCCTTGTCGGGCTGTTCGTCGAGCTTTCTGATAATCTCGCACGAGGTCATCTCCATGGCATTGAATCCGAAGCGGTCTTGCATATACGTGCGCAGCGCATCGGTGAGTTCGGTGTAGAATCCCTTGATGTCGTCGTGCTGCCATGCTTTCTCTTCCTTGATGCGCTCCATTTCCTTGAGTGCCACCTGATGCGGAGGCAATTTGGGTGCTATGGTCACCCGACGCAGGATGGGCTTGTCATCCTTGTAGCGGCGCAACAGATAGGGTATGAGGAAGCATAGTCCGATAATCAGAGCCACCGAGATCAGTACAGGTAGCACCTCTGCCCCTGTTATGGGGCGTTCCACGACTCCCTTGATAGGGAATATGGCCTCTACGTCCATCGTGTCGATCTCGAAGGTGAACACTTTCAATGCCAAAGGGTTCGATGCATACGACTGGCTATCGACCATGACCTCGAATGGTGGTATAAAGTAGAAGGCCGTGTCGAAAGAGGTCACCGTAAACTCCTGCTTCACGAGCATCTGCATGCCCTTGTTGAGGTATTGCGTATCGGTCACCACCTCGCCCACGATCTCTATCCCCTCCATCAGGCGGTTGTCGGGGTATGCAGGCATGACGAGCTGTCCATCCGCAGGGCAGCTCACCTCAAGCTTCACACGAGCCTGCTCGCCTATGTACAGTTGCAGCGAGTCGATGCCGGCACTGACGGTGACTTGAGCTTGCAGCGGCAAGGCAAGTGCAAGCAGCGCCAACATAAGGGAGTGTCTATTCAGTATCTTCATATCTCATCCGGTTTATCATTTCCTGAACGAAGTGAAAATCTCTCCATCAGCAATTCCCAGCACCTCCTTGGGAAAAAGCGAGATTCTTCGTCTCACTCAGGATGACATTCATTCTTAATTTCTTTTAGCAAAAAGGGCCATCAGCGACTTCACGTAATCCTGGTCGGTGCGTACCGATATGGCATCGACCCCCGACCTGGCGAACGTGTCGTGCAGCCGCACCTGGCTCTCTACCCACCATTTGCGATGCAGGGCACGCACTCGGCGCGACGAGGTGTCTACATATACCTCTTCGCCGTTCTCTGGGTCGGCCATCTTCATCAGCCCCACGTCGGGGAGCTCCTCCACGCGCTTGTCATACACCTGTATGGCCACCACATCGTGCTTGCGGTTGGCGATGGTGAGCGGGTTCCCGAAGTCCTTGTCGCCGATGAAGTCGCTGAGCAGGAAGGTGGTGCAGCGCTTCTTGATGGCATTGGTCAGGTACTGCAGGGGTACAGCCACATCGGTCTGCCTGCTCGTGGGCTCAAAGCCGAGCAGCTCGCGTATGAGATACAGGATATGCCTGCGCCCCTTCTGCGGCGGTATGAACTTCTCTATGCGGTCGGTGAAGAACACGGCCCCTATCTTGTCGTTGTTCTGTATGGCAGCAAAGGCCAGCGTGGCAGCGATCTCGGTCACCATATCGCGCTTGTACATCCCCACCGTACCGAAGTCGAGGCTCCCGGACATGTCCACGAGCAGCATCACGGTGAGTTCGCGTTCTTCCTCGAACACCTTCACGTAGGGTTTGCCGAAGCGTGCCGTCACGTTCCAGTCTATGTCGCGTACATCATCGCCATACTGATACTCGCGCACCTCCGAGAAGGCCATGCCCCTGCCCTTGAAGGCCGAGTGGTACTGGCCGGCAAAAATGTTGCTCGACAAGCCACGCGTCTTGATCTCGATCTTGCGTACCTTTCTTATCAGTTCGTTCGCGTCCATCAATATCTATCTTATTTACAACTTGACAATTTACTATTTACCATTCATCTACTGTTTTATAGCTTTACAATTCTACCATCGCATGAAGACCTGTAAAATGTAAATCGCAAATCCGTAAATTGTAAATAATTTAAGGCACCTCTACCCTATTGAGTATCTTGCTGACGATCTCCTCTGCAGTCAAGTTGCTTGCCTCGGCTTCGTAGGAGAGGCCGATACGGTGGCGCAGTACATCGTGAGCCACGGCACGCACATCTTCGGGAATCACGTAGCCACGACGCTTGAGGAAAGCGTATGAGCGGGCGGCCAATGCCAAGCTGATAGAGGCACGGGGCGATCCGCCGAACGAGATCATTCCCTTCAGCTCCTTCAAGCCATACTTCTCGGGATAGCGTGTGGCGAACACGATGTCGGCGATATAGCGCTCTATCTTCTCATCGATATATACCTCCTTCACTACCTCACGAGCCTTGATGATCTCCTCGGCCTTCATGATGGGGCGCACCTCCTGCTTATCACCGCTGATGTTCTGGCGGATGATGCGCATCTCCTCTTCCAGCTTCGGGTAGTCGATGACCACCTTGAGCATGAAGCGGTCCACCTGCGCTTCGGGCAACGGATAGGTACCCTCCTGCTCGATGGGGTTCTGCGTAGCGAGCACGAGGAAGGGTTCGGGCAGGCGGAAGGTATCCTTGCTCAGCGTCACCTGACGTTCCTGCATAGCCTCGAGCAGCGCACTCTGCACCTTGGCCGGAGCACGGTTGATTTCATCGGCCAGCACGAAGTTGGCAAAGATAGGGCCCTTCTTCGAGACGAAGGTCTCGTCTTTCTGACTATAAATCATGGTACCCACCACATCGGCAGGCAGTAAGTCGGGGGTAAACTGTATTCGGCTATACTGTGCGTCGATGAGCTGCGCCAGTGTCTTGATGGCCAGTGTCTTGGCCAGCCCAGGTACTCCTTCGAGCAGCACATGCCCGTCGGCCAGCAGCCCGATGAGCAGCGACTCTACCAAGTGCTTCTGCCCTACAATCACCCGGTCCATACCGGCCATCAGGTTGGTAACGAACGCGCTCTGGCGTTCAATCCTCTCGTTCAGTTCGCGGATGTCAATCGTTCCTGCCATAATCGTATATCTGTTTGTTGTAGTTATTGTCCGTTGTTGTCACGCAGCTGCCCTCTGTCTGCGACAGATGCAGGCATACACCATCCTGCGTTATCTCCTGCAAAGGTAGCAATTTATCGGCAACGCCGCAAGCAAAGCTATGCTTTTAAGTTTTTTTTCACAACCAGGCGATGTCTTCGGCCAGGTCGTCGAAGTCGTAGGTGCCGGTGCTGCGAGCCTTGCAGCTCAGGAACTCCGCGTCGGGGGTCTTGGGATTCTTACACTTGGTTACTGCATAAACGATTGCCATAGTCTTTTGAATTGAAAATTGAAAATTGAAAATTGAGAATTGAGAATTGAGAATTGAAAATTGCCTCCGGACAGCAGTCCTCGCTTCTCGCTTTTCGGGTTAATAAATAGGGTTTTCTGTCTCTGTTGCTCTTGTTTTTTTACTTCTACACTGCGAAGGTACGACATCTTTTTTTCTTATTCCGACTTATTGCAAAAGACTGCAAAAGATTGCAAAAGACTGCAAAAGACTGCAAAAGAAAATACCGAAAATCGGGCATAAGTCGCTGATAGTGAGTCGGCAAAGAAAATTTCGGGAATTTCGGGAATTTCGGGGATTTCGAGCCTTTATTGCGCCATTCCGCGCCCGTGGCGGCACGCAGGGCACAGCCTGCCGCCCCACCGTCGGCCGTGCGGAGCGCCTGCGGCAGCGCGGCCGAGCCACGGCTGCGCAACGCCTTTTTTACATCTCCCCTTTTTTCTCTTCCCTTTTCACTTTTCCCTCTTCCCTAACTGTCTGACCCCGCCCTACCTGCATAATGCGCGAGCGCCACACGCGCGCGCAGGTAGGTTGTAGTCAGTAGTCAGTAGTCAGTTACTTTGCGCTGTCGTCACGTGCCGAGTGTGTATAATTATAGGGCTTATTTAAGTATAGAATATACTACGTATATCCTATACAAAAATAAGAGTTTTTTTACATGAACATTTTACCCCCTATCGGCAGCGCGCATATTAACTGACTACTGACTACATTTTTATTGTCTTTCCCTGAAAAAGGTTGACTCTTTTTAGGCCTTGTTTTTTAACACTTGCTTACCCATACGGATTTGGTTGACTGTCTCGTCTGAGAACAGTTGACTACTTTCACTGGAGAGGTTGACTCTTTTCCTGAGAACGTAGACTTCCGACGGAAATTGTTTACTTTTCATCTGTTTTCGTTTACTTCGTACTGAAAAGGTTGACTGCTACACCTTGCATATTTTCCGTCAAACTATAGCACAATCCGAAAACATTCGGGGAATGGTGATATGGAAAAAGAATAAAACATCCCGAAATACGGTTTGTCATAATGAGTGTAACATGCAGGAAATCAGCATTCTGCCTTGTAGTCACGCGTTATTTACCCCTCCTAAAAAGAACTTTTCCCCAAAAGCTTTGCATGGTTCGCATTTTATGCGTACCTTTGTAGTGTACAGCTTTTACTTCTACATTTGCTTCGTTTTTATCTTCTACATTGCGTACGGCGCGCTGAGCCTCGGGCTCATCGGCTACGCCCGCGCAAGATTTTGACGGCCACACCTGCGCACAGTTCTCGCTTCTTCCGCGCCGTGCTCTTGGCTTCTTCCGCGCCGGCCTAAATGGCCTCGTACGCGAACGTGTGCCCCACGAACTGCTGCCTGGCGAGCCCGAAACGGATAAACTGTGCCAATAGCTGTACGGCACGGTGACGAGGCAAGCGGCCCAGGCGGGCAAAGCGGTTGAGCGTGAGAGGTTCGGGAGCCTCGACGAGGAGTCGCAACAGGGCTTGCTCGCGCTCGGTGAAGGGGAGCACGGCACCTTGGTCCTTGCCCTCTTCGCGCCAAAGGGCCATCTGCACGGGCGAGGCCACGATGTTCTCATCGGCAATGCGCACGAAGGCGCAGAGGGTGCCATCATCAAGCCGGGCACGCACAGGATGCACAGCAGAAGGCTCTACCTCGGCAATCACTACATTGTGCCCTTCTACCCGATGGATGCTCATGCGGCACTCTACGGGAGGGGTGCAATACATGGTGGCGGCGGCCTCGACCATATAGATCTCTTCTTCGCTGCGCACACCGGCAATCTTCCCATTGTCCTTGACGCCGATGAGCAGACGGCCACCGTCGGTGTTGGCAAACGCAGAGAGGGTGCGCGCTATCTTGCGCGCATCGGAGATCTCGTACTTGAAATCCTGCTGCTGATGTTCGCCCTCGGCGATGAGACGGTGTAGCACGGTTCGAATTGAAAATTGAAAGTTATACAACGAAAGACCTGATTGAAGAAGAAGGAAGCATGCACTCGGTTTGAACACAAACCGCCTTAATTTTCAATTTTCAACTTTTAATTTTCAATTGGGCCCAGCCCCATCTCCTTGGCTTTCTTCATCATGTACTCGTAGGCGGCATCGTGCTCGTTGGGGATGATGCCGTCGAGGATGGCATCCTTGATGCTGCTCTTGAGGGCACCTACTTCGGCACAGGGGGTGAGGCCGAAGGTGCGCATGATCTCGTCGCCATCGACGGGCGGCTGGAAGTTGCGTATGCGGTCGCGCTCCTCGAGGTCCTTGAGCTTCACGCGCACGAGGCGGAAGTTGTCGAGGAAGCGCTGCTTGCGCAGCTCGTTCTTCGAGGTGATGTCGGCCTCGCACAAGAGCATCAGGTCGTCGATGTCGTCGCCCGCCTCGAAGAGCAGTCGGCGCACGGCACTGTCGGTGACCTCCTCATCAGCAATCACGATGGGGCGCATGTGGAGCCCCACGAGCTTCTGCACATACTTCATCTTCTCGTTCATCGGCAGCTTCATGTTGCGGAAGATGGTGGGTATCATCTTCTCACCGATGAAGTTATGGTTGTGGAAGGTCCACCCCAAACGCTGGTCCCAACGCTTGGTGCGGGGTTTGCCGATGTCGTGCAGCAGGGCTGCCCAGCGGAGCCACAGGTTATCGGTGTGGCGGGCAATATTGTCGAGCACCTCAAGGGTGTGGTAGAAGTTGTCCTTGTGCTTGCGTCCGTTAACAGCCTCCACCCCCTGCAACGCCGCCAGTTCGGGAAAGATGAGGGGCAACAGGCCACAGCGGTCGAGTTCCACAAAGCCCTTCGAGGGAATGGGCGAAGCGATAATCTTGTTCAGCTCGTCGATGATGCGCTCCTTGGAGATAATCTTGATACGCTCGGCATTGCGCGTGAGCGACTCGAAGGTCTCCTCCTCGATGTAGAAGTTGAGCTGCGTGGCAAAGCGTATGCAGCGCATCATGCGCAAGGGGTCGTCACTGAAGGTCACGTCGGGGTCGAGCGGTGTACAGATGAGGCGGTCCTCCATGTCGAGTAGTCCGTCGAAGGGGTCGGTGAGCTCACCGAAACGCCCGGCGTTGAGGCATACGGCCAGGGCATTGATGGTGAAGTCGCGGCGGTTCTGGTCGTCCTCCAGCGTGCCATCCTCAACGATGGGCTTGCGCGAGTCGTGGGTGTAGGATTCCTTGCGGGCTCCCACGAACTCCACCTCCATGTCGCGCCACTTGAGCTGTGCGGTGCCGAAGTTGCGGAAGATGCTCACGTGGGCACCTCGCCCCAACCGCTTGCGCAAAGCCTCGGCAATCTGGATGCCACTGCCCACGACCACCACGTCAATGTCCTTGGACGGACGCTCCAAGTAGAGGTCGCGCACATAGCCTCCGACGACGTAACATTCAAGTCCCAGCTCGTCGGCAGTGTCGCCGATGAGGTGAAACAGCTTCGTGTCGAACATCGCTTTCAGTTCCTCGGGTGAGATATGTCGCATATATTTGTTTAGAGTTTAGTGTAGGGGCAGGGTCTGCCCTATTGTCCGTTGTCTATAAAACGCCGCGAAGTTACTCAAAAAAAATCGTTTTCACCCTCTTCCACCCCTCACTTTTCACTTTTTTAGCATTATATTATAATATGTGGAAGAATAGCATTACTTTTACATCAGAAAAAGAAACGAGACTTCATGAAGATACGCAACCTACTCCTTGTCCTCGCAACAGGACTCACACTCTCCAACTGCGCCGAAGATGTGGAAAAGCTGGCTCAGCCCTACCTCACCCGTGCACAGCAATCACTCACAAACAAGCAGTATGCCTTGGCCAAGCTGCAAATAGACAGCATAAAGCAGTTGTATCCCAAGGCCTTCGACACACGCGCTCAAGCGCAGGCTCTCCTCATCGAGGTGGAACTCTCCGAGGCCAGAGCCGGCAAGCACTATACCGACAGCCTACTGACCGAAGCACAAGCCAAAGCATCGGCAATAGCCACAACGCTCTTCCTGGACAAGGACACACGTTACCAGGACTACGGCACCTACTATGCCACACGGCACCGCACCGGGAAGAATGTGGGCAGGAGCTACCTGCGCCCTCAGGCGAGCGAGAAGGATGGTGCATTTACCATCACCGCCCTGTATCGCGGCAAGCCCATCGGTGCACACACCCTACGCTTCGCCGCCACAGACGGCAGCTACGTGGATCTGCAGCCCACAGACGAGCCGTACGTGATGAGCGATGCCACAGGCCGCACCGAACGTACCGACTTTACCGCCACACCCGATGTGGCTCATTTCGTGGCCCGGCACACCAACATGAAGGTTACCGTCATGGGGAACAGCGGCAAGGCACAGATTCCCTTTGCCAAGGCCGATGCCGAAGCCCTCGTACAAGTGGCCGACCTCGCGGAAGCCCTGCAAGCGACGGCTACACTACTGGCACAACAACAGGAATTGACTCGCCGCATCAACTTTTACGAAGAGCGACAGGCCAAGCGATAGGGAAATTCAAAAAAAGACTTTTGTCTACTAATCCACGACAACCTTTCTATTGCCAATAATATTGACGCCCCTTTGCGCCTTGCTCAAGCGCTGTCCGGCAATATTATAGATATGACTGCTTCGTTCCTGCCCGACGGTGGGAGTATCGTATATACCTGTCGAAGAGCCGAAACTAAGTGCGAACTCGCTGACTTCAGGCATGTCACACTCTACCCAACATTGGTTTGCAGCCACATCGGTAGTCCCGTCAAAGGCTCTAAATCCAACCTCCCCGTCCTGCTGCGTGAGGACAAACCGCTTCGCATCGCTGCCTTGCGCCAGTGCCTGCGCTACGTAGTTGCCTCTGAGCAACGACTGGGGCAGCGGGCCTTTGGCATCGCCATCCACCATAGTGATGGGCAGCATGACCGTACGCTCCTCTGCCTTAATGATAGCAGGAGTACCGCCTCTCAGTATATCGCCGGAACCGGCAATAGGCATCATCGTACAGGTGTATCCACCCGCCTCTTCATTGAGGGCAATGCCTGCGGCCGTGACATCGTAGGCACAGGCACCCTCAGGGATGACAACATTGAACGGCAGACATAGAGCAGCAGCATTACTTTCCGGCAAGGTCATCGGAAAGGCTTCTATCTCTTCGATCGTATAGGTCGCCAGCCCGGCCTTGGCAGCCTTGTCGTTGCCTACCACGCCGTGCTCCGTATAGACGTTCACGTAGTTGATGTTTCCGCTGATCGAGCATATCTTATACACACCGGCTGTCGATGTTTCCTCAAAGAGGTACACTCCGGCCTCGGCAGTATTGTCGGAGAACATGATGTGCCCCCAACCATCCATCCTGGGATTCTGCAACACCTTTCCCTGTACCGACAGGGTATATCCGCTCCCCGAAGGAGTCACAACGACAATCTCGTCCCCTGCCGCCGATGACGTACTATGAGCTGGCGAGATCCATTTGTATCCCTCATGCTTGCTGCTGTCATGCGTAGTGTTGTATGCGATGAAAAGCGGCTTTTCCTTATAGTTAATATGGTATGCCCCATGATACGTGGCACCTATGACGACAGCAAATGTGCGTATCGTACCGTCTGCCATGGCCAGTACACCGATATGCGTACCATCGGCAGCATCGTCTCTGACAGGAAGTTTGCTCAAGTCGGTAGCATCGCCACTGATGAAGTCCGCACTGACCGAAGCGCCGTCGAGTGACCCAAAGTAGGCGGTAAGGTCTATTGTCTTCCCCGCCTCGGCCATGATGGTCACGCTGCCCGTCCTATTGCGCACATGCTCCAGCTCATCGCGCAAGTTGGCAACCACGACAGGATTATCAGTAGCCTTATTGCGAGTCTCATCGTACTCTCCATCGACAAACTCGAAGATTTGTGGCGAGGTGGAGTAGCCGGTCTCGATCTTCGGGCCCCAAGGAATCATCGCAGCACCGCCCTTAGGCTCGATGTATTTCCACTTCGGGGTGCGCAGCGTCAAGGTATGGTTTTGTGCCATGCCCATGGCGTATGGGCGGCTCTCACCATTCTGGCCAAACCACGTAGCCACCTGCGCAGGCTGTCCATCGGGCGAGAGCGCCTCGCCATCAGTCACTCCGGCAACACCTGCCATAACATCGAGGAAGTCAATCTGTGACACCAATTCATTCTTCACCGCCGCCTCCTTGATAATGGCCGGCCAATGCACAATGAAGGGCACACGGGTACCGCCTTCGTAAGCACTGTACTTACCGCCACGCAAGCCGCCTGTGGGCGAATGTTCGCCCACGAGTTCCTCGGCCTGATCCACATATCCATCGTCGAGCACAGGGCCGTTATCGCTGGTGAGTATGATGATGGTATTCTCTAACAGACCCTGCTCCTCGAGTGTGCGCACAATCTCGCCCACACTCCAGTCGAACTGCACGATGGCATCGCCACGCAACCCCATCTGGCTCTTGCCACGGAAGCGCGGATGCGGGAAACGGGGAACATGCACGTCATTGGTTGCAAAATAGACAAAGAAGGGCGTGTCACTGTTCTCCTTGATAAAATCCACGGCATGAACGGTAATGCTGTCAGCGATGTCTTCATCTTTCCATAGCGCCTTTCCGCCTCCTTTCATATAGCCAATACGCCCGATGCCATTGACTATCGAGTAGTCGTGTCCGTGTGAACTCTGCAAGTTGTAGAGTAGCTCGGGGTTATTGCGCCCCGTTGGTTCTCCCTCAAAGTTCTTGCTGTAATTGACGTAGATAGGTGCCGAGGGGTCGTAGTTGGCAACAGAGCCATTCTCGATAAACACGCAAGGCACCCTGTCGGCCGTTGCCGCCATGATGTATGAGTAGTCGAACCCAATATCGGACAACGCCGGAGAAATAGGCTTGTTCCAGTCCTGCTTCCCCGTCTGTGCACCGAGCCCCAGATGCCACTTACCGAAAGCTGCAGTCGTATATCCTGCCTCCTTGAACACATCGGCTACGGTATATTGATCGGGCGAGACAATCATCGCTGCGTCTCCTGCAGCCACATCGGTACCGGCCTTACGCCAAGGGTACTCACCCGTCAGCAACGAATAGCGCGAGGGGGTACTGGTGGAGGCTACGGCATGGGCATTCATAAAGCGCAACCCATTATCAGACAACCGGTTGACATTGGGAGTCTCCACTCCCTTCGCGCCATAACATTCGAGATCGCCAAACCCCAAGTCATCGGCATAAATCATCACTACATTAGGACGAGACTTCAGGTATGGAGTCACACTGTCATCCTTCTGCGCAAAGAGCATTCCCGGCAAGGATGCCAAAGAGAGAAGTCCAACATTCAAGTTTTTCATAGGTATTTACATTTATATTCATGATAAAACGTGCGCAAATATACGCACCCCAAAAGAAACAAACAAATTTTTCTTTGCCGAGAGAACTGATTTCATGTTTCACAACACCGACTGCAATTATCCAAACAATAGACAACGCCTATTGCCCTATAGGCACAAAAAAACCTAACAATATAAAAATACCTTTGGGGATATTGGCACGAAACATAAAAAAGCAGTACCTTTGCAACGCGAATAAATTTCAACCATAAATATCTCAAGTAACATGGAACAAAACTTTATCCCAGGACTTTGGAACAAGGAGATCAACGTAAGTGATTTCGTAAGTACCAACATTGCCCCTTACACAGGTGACGCCTCATTCTTGCAAGGCCCCACAGTGCGCACAACCAACCTTTGGAACCTTTGCTTGAAGGCACTCGAAGAGGAGCGCAACAACGGTGGCGTACGCTCACTCGACAACGTGACCGTATCAACCATCACCTCACATAAGGCTGGCTATATCGACCAGGAGAACGAGCTCATCGTAGGTCTTCAGACTGACGAGCTCTTGAAGCGCTCCATCAAGCCCTTTGGTGGCATCAACGTGGTAGCCAAGGCTTGCCGCGAGAATGGCCTCGAAGTAGACGAGAAGGTTAAGGACATCTTCACCCACTACCGCAAGACCCATAATGACGGTGTGTTCGACGCCTATACCGACGAGATCCGCTCGTTCCGTTCATTGGGCTTCCTCACCGGTCTGCCCGACAACTATGCCCGTGGCCGTATCATCGGTGACTACCGCCGTTTGGCTCTCTATGGTATCGACCGCCTGATCGAGGCCAAGGAGGAGGACAAGCGTGCCATCACAGGTCCTATGACCGACGCCAACATCCGTCTTCGCGAAGAGGTGACAGAGCAAATCAAGGCTCTCAAGGAGATCAAGGTGATGGGTGAGTACTACGGCCTCGACCTCAGCCGCCCCGCTACATCAGCTCAGGAGGCTGTACAGTGGGTATACATGGCCTACCTCGCTGCCGTAAAGGAGCAGGACGGTGCTGCCATGTCGCTCGGTAATGTATCTTCATTCCTCGACATCTTCATCGAGTACGACTTGGCTCACGGCAAGATCAACGAGGTATTCGCACAGGAGCTCATCGACCAGTTTGTCATCAAACTCCGCATGGTACGCCACCTCCGCATGCAGTCATACAACGACATCTTCGCCGGTGACCCCACTTGGGTA
>JAFQLT010000082.1 GCA_017396545.1 Bacteroidaceae bacterium
CCCAAGCGGGGACCAGTGGGGATGAAAATCTCGAGCTTCTCTTCGCGCTCCTTCTGGTCTTCGTTCAAGAGTTTATCGTATGAATTCAGACGGGCCTTACCCTTGGCCTGACGTGCCTTGGGAGCCATGCGTACCCACTCGAGCTCACGCTCAAGGGTCTTGCGGCGCTTCGAGGCCTGCTTCTCCTCCTGCTCCAGTCGTTTTGACTTCTGCTCCAGCCAGCTGCTGTAGTTACCCTTCCAGGGAATTCCCTCACCACGGTCGAGTTCGAGTATCCATACGGCTACATTGTCGAGGAAGTAGCGGTCGTGCGTCACGGCAATCACCGTACCCTCGTACTGCTGCAGATGCTGCTCCAGCCAGTCGATACTCTCTGCATCGAGGTGGTTGGTAGGCTCGTCGAGGAGCAATATATCGGGCTTCTGCAAGAGCAGACGGCAAAGAGCCACACGGCGGCGCTCACCACCAGAGAGATGTGTCACGGGTTGGTCTTCGGGTGGACAGCGCAGTGCATCCATCGCACGCTCGAGCTTAGAGTCGAGGTTCCACGCATCGGTGGCATCAATGATATCCTGCAACTCGGCCTGACGGGCAAAGAGCTGATCCATCTTGTCGGAATCTTCGTAATACTCGGGCAAACCAAACTTATCGTTGATAGCCTCGTACTCGGCCAAAGCATCCACGATAGGCTGCACACCCTCCATCACCACCTCCTTGACAGTCTTCGAGGGGTCGAGCTGAGGGTCCTGAGGCAGATAGCCTACGCTATAGCCGGGCGAGAACACGACCTCGCCCTGATAGTCCTTCTCCAGTCCGGCGATAATCTTCATCAAGGTGGACTTACCCGAGCCATTGAGACCGATGATGCCAATCTTTGCTCCGTAAAAGAAGGAGAGATAAATGTCTTTAAGGATTTGCTTGTTTTGCTGATAGGCTTTCGATACGCCTACCATCGAAAAAATAATCTTCTTGTCGTCTACTGTTGCCATGTATATGTTTTTAACGTGTTCTTAAAATAAGGTACGAAGTTACAAAAAATCCAAACAACTTCTTAATCCGGAACAATAAAATTCAAGAACTCGGGCATCAACGAAATCTCTAACGGACAATTGTACTCCAATGTGCGACCATCAACGCAGATGCTGGCCCCCTCCGCCGAATAGATTGTGACTTTCTTGGTACGGTACGGCTTCACCTGTTTGTGGTTGAGGATACGGCCACGAAGAAGCATCCATAATCCCTGTACCATCTGCATGAGTTCGGGACGATAAACCACCGAGACATCAAGCCATCCGTTGTAGGGCACAGCACTCGGTGTAAGTCCATAGCCACGCGAATTGCCTACACACACGGTCATCAGACGTTCATTGATAACCTCATCGTTAACCTTGAGATGCATCTTATAGAGTTTGCGATGCAAGAAAAGGCGAAACAAGCTGATAATATAGGTAGGATTTCGCTTACCCCAATAACGCTTGCATTCATCAGAAATTTCAATAGCCTGAGCACCAAGACCAATATTTACCGCCATGAGAAAATAGCGTTTCTTAGCCACATCGCCACTCATATACGAACAGTAACCTATATCAATCTTGCGACGAGTACCTTTGATGATACAGTCCACAGCCTTCTTATAGTTATCTACGCCCAAGCCCCAGAAGTCAGCAAAGTCATTTCCTATACCATTGGCAATGATGCCAAAAGATATATCGTCGAGATTCTCTACAGACGAAGAGACGATACCATTCAACGCATCGTTCACGGCCATATCTCCTCCTACAACAACAATGGTCTTGTAGCCATTCTCGACATACATGCGAGTCAGGCGCTCTACGGCACCATAGTCCTCAGACTGTATATAATCGTACGGCACCTTCTTCAGTTCAAGATACTCCTTTATCTGAAGCCAACGGCGATGCTTCTTCTTCACACCAGCCATGGGTACATAGACAATACCCCAACGACCTCCATTTGCAGATTCTATATTATGACTCATCCTTTTATTTATGATTATTCCAACATTTGACATATACACTCGACCTTCTCTTCCGTGGGCAACTCCGAGTCAATCCATCGGATAGGCACCCCACGACGCTCCATGCCACGGAAATAGGTCATCTGTCGTTTTGCAAACTGATGAATGGCTATTTCCAGCCGGTTTACCATTTCATCATACGTCAACTGCCCGATGACATACATTGTCAAGAACTTATACTCTAACCCATAGTATATCAGATCATCAGGCGAAACACCCGAAGCCAAGATGCCACGCACCTCATCTATCATACCCTGATCCAAACGCTCACGGAGACGACGACTGATACGCTCACGGCGCAACTCACGGGAAACATCCAATCCGACAGTAAGGCTCTTGATTTTCGGGAACGGACGAACGTCAGCATCATTCGTCCGATAATACTCCTCTATCTCTATAGCACGAATGGCACGCTTGCATGTATCCACATCTGTCGTATTATGCAGTTGCTTATACCCCCGCAACATTTCTGTAAGCTCATCAAGAGACTTTCCTTCCAGCGAGGCACGCAATGCTCTATTCTCAGGTACCTCAACCAAACGATAGCCGCGCAACACCGACTCGAGATACATCCCTGTACCTCCACACAGCACGGGAATCTGTCTTGCAGCACGCAACCTCTCATATACGGCCAAGAAGTCACGTTGATACTCAAATACATTGTATTTGTATCCTGCATCAACAATGTCAATCAAGTGATAAGGTACTCTACGACCATCCACGACATACTCATCCAAATCTTTTCCCGTACCCAAATCCATAGAGCGATACACCTGACGGCTATCAGCACTGATTACTGCCGTCCGTAAGCGATCGGCCAAGGCCACAGCAAGCATGGTCTTGCCACAGGCCGTAGGGCCAAGAATTGTGATGAGATTGTATGCCAACATATCTTTACAATGCAAAATTGCAAAAAATCTTTAAGATAAACAACCTTTTCTTTCCTTTTTTACAAAAAAGACAGCAACGACAAAGCAACACACAAATTGGGTAAACCCAACAAGGGAAACAAGTAGACCATCGAAGACTTTTTCGACCCTGCGACACAGAATTATCGCCCCTGAGCCGACAACAGGGAGAGCCTGCGGAAAACTGCGGTCGAACCGACAAGGGAAAAACAAAAAGCTCTGATAATTTTGCCGGAGCCTTGCAATAAAAAGATCAGACAAAGAGAATCTTTGCTTCCTTTTGTCTGATTCGAATACTGCAACCTTTTGTTTTGTTGCTCCCGTCCTCTTAGCGTTCTGCCCGCATCGGATTGTTAAGGAAATCAGCATACGACAGACGAATTCCTTCCTCCAATTCCGTACGATATTTCCATCCCAACTTCTCAGCTTTCGACACATCGAGCAACTTGCGCGGAGTACCGTTCGGCTTCGAGGTATCCCAAAGAATATCTCCTTCGAAACCCACCACTTTGGCCACCAATTCTGTCAAAGCCTTAATGGTTACCTCTTTGCCCGTACCTGCATTGACGGTTTCGTTACCACTGTAGTTATTCATAAGGAATACGCACAGGTTGGCCAAGTCGTCGACATAGAGGAACTCACGGAGCGGAGTGCCATCACCCCAGCAAGTGACCGAAGTGAGCCCTGCTTCTTTCGCTTCGTGGAAGCGGCGGATAAGTGCGGGCAACACATGGCTATGAGTAGGATGATAGTTGTCGTTGGGACCATAGAGGTTGGTGGGCATCACACTGATGTAGTCGGTACCATATTGGCGGTTGAGGTACTCACAATACTTAAGTCCCGAGATCTTGGCCAGCGCATAGGCTTCATTGGTAGGTTCCAATGCCGAGGTGAGCAGGCAGCTCTCGGGCATGGGCTGCGGTGCCAAACGTGGATAGATACAGGATGAACCGAGGAACTCGAGTTTCTTGCATCCATTCTTCCAAGCGGCATGGATAACATTCATCTCGAGCATCATATTGTCGTACATGAAGTCGGCCAACGCACTTTGATTGGCAATGATACCGCCTACCTTGGCAGCAGCAAGGAACACATACTCGGGACGCTCCTCGGCAAAGAACTGCTCCACCTGGTCCTGACGGCAGAGGTCGAGCTCGGCATGGGTGCGGGTAATGATATTGGTATATCCCTGCCTTTGCAGCTCGCGTACAATGGCCGAGCCCACCATGCCGCGATGTCCGGCAACATAGATCTTAGAATTATTTTCCATATGTAACAGAAAGATATATTGAAGAGCGGGCGTTAAGAGAGCAAACATTCTCTCAACTCCCGACTCATAATGACTATTTCACAATTCCCTTCTCCAAGTACTCCACCAGGTTGGTTGAGATATGTTCGCTTGCACGCTCTACGGCCACTTTAGCCATATCTGACTCGACCATAATCTTCACGAGCTCTTCGAAGGTAGTCTTCTGAGGGTTCCACCCAAGTTGCTTGCGTGCTTTTGAGGGATCACCCCAGAGGTTCACCACATCAGTAGGACGGAAGAAGTCGGGTGACACCTCGATGAGTACGTCACCAATCGACAATTGGCTATTGACAATTGAGAATTCCGGATTGAATCCCTTGATGACACCCTTTTCCTCGGCTCCCTCGCCTATGAACTCAAGTTCGATTCCCACATGCTTGAATGCATAGTAGCAGAAGTCACGCACGGAGTGCTGCACACCGGTAGCAATAACGAAATCTTCGGGATGGTCATTCTGAAGCATGAGCCACATACACTCCACATAGTCCTTGGCATAACCCCAGTCGCGCAATGAAGAGAGATTACCGAGGTAGAGCTTATCCTGCTTCCCTTGCGCTATGCGGGCTGCAGCAAGCGTTATCTTACGGGTCACGAAGGTTTCGCCACGGCGCTCGCTCTCGTGATTGAAGAGGATACCAGAGCAGCAGAACATATTATATGCCTCACGATATTCCTTTACGATCCAGTGGCCATAAAGCTTGGCTACAGCATAGGGGCTATAGGGGTGAAACGGGGTATTTTCGTTCTGGGGAACCTCTTCGACCTTGCCATAAAGCTCTGAGGTGGATGCCTGATAGATATGGCATGTGTCGGTGAGTCCGCACAGACGCACAGCCTCAAGTACACGCAATACGCCAGTAGCATCAACATTGGCGGTAAACTCGGGAGAGTCGAAGCTCACCTGCACGTGGCTCTGTGCCGCGAGGTTGTAAATTTCATCGGGACGTACCTTACCGATGACCTGCATGAGGCTCAGCGAATCGCCAAGGTCGGCATAGTGAAGGTGGAAGTTCGGGTCACCCTCAAGATGAGCGATACGCTCACGAAAGTCTACAGAAGAACGACGAATAGTGCCATGCACCTCATAACCCTTACCCAACAGGAACTCTGACAGAAAGGAACCGTCCTGACCGGTAACACCGGTGATCAATGCTTTTTTCATAAATAACCTATATTAAATGTTTTCTATATTTGTGTATTCTCCCAATCCCAGTCGAAACGCTCGATATCTTCCTCGATGAGGGGATTACCCATCTGCACCTCTATGAAGGTAAGCTCAGTGAGCGCTTTGATGCAATGGAAATGCTCTACGGGAATAATCACCGTATCGCCCGCCTTGACGCGGCGCACCTCACCATCGAGCACGAAGAGACCTTCGCCCTCAACGAATGTCCACACCTCGGTGCGGTGATGGTGTATCTGATAAGAAATGTACTTGCCCGGATGCAGGGTGATGCTCTTGGTAAGCGAGTGAGAACCGTCGGCATAACGGGCATCATCAAGCACACGATAGGTACCCCAGCGACGTTCCTCAAACATAGGACGCATGTGCATAGGATTGATATACTGCTTGATATACTCAGAAGAATGTTTACCGCATACCAATATGCCATCGTGCCCTGCTGCAACCACGATATTGCTCACGCCGTCACATACGACAGGCAGGCTCAGTTCGTTGATGACAGCCGTATCTTCAGTATCCCTACCGACGATGACATTGCCCATCGTAGTGGCAGGTAGTTCCTCCACAAGTGCATTCCAGTCACCCAGGTCTTTCCAAAGGCCATCAAAGGGCACCATGGCCATTGAGGTACTCACCTCAGCCACCTCGTGGTCGAAACTTTTCTTGGGTAACTCGCTGTAACGATTGCGAAAATCTGCAAAGCTCTCGGTGCGTATACTACGCTCCACAATATCCATCATATGTCCCAATCGGAAGGCAAATACTCCACCATTCCAATAGGCACCCTGCTCCAACAGTTTCTTGGCGCCTTCTTCATCAGGTTTCTCGGTAAACCGCTCCACCTTCATGAAACCATCCTCTACGGTAGAGGGTACGATATAACCAAATGACGTAGACGGACCTGTAGGAGCGATACCCATCAGCACGAGATCAGCGACGTCACGCTCCACCAGAGCAGCCATCCGGGCTATAACATCAAAATAGCCGGCATCAGTATACGTATCACTGGGAACCGCCACCACCACTTCATCGCGCGAGCACCCCTTCTCCAAAGCCAGATAGGATGTCGCCAAGGCAATGGCAGGAAAGGTGTTGCGACGCTCGGGTTCGATTACCATATCAACCCCAGTTCCTAACTGAAGTTCTATCGAATCACGATGTGAGGCACCGGCAGTGACTGTTATCGTAGGGGTAAGTGACGACTCACCTATCTGACGTACGACACGTTGCACCATTGATTCCTTTGTACCGTCAGGAGCCTGTAGCAACTGCAGAAACTGCTTGCAACGCGCACTATTCGACAGGGGCCAAAGTCGCTTACCCAAACCTCCGGAGAGTAATATGATATGCATAGGACTAAGGATATTCCAAATTATACGTTAATACAACACAGCATAATATAACATTAAAATGCAAATATAGTTGAATTATAGCCATCGACAAAAAATTGTATACAAAAAGGTACTTTTCCATCGGCACAACTCCATAGGTAGAAAATAAAATCGTAACTTTGCAACATAAAATGGAAAGTATGGATATCACACCAATAGAATACGTCATCGGGGGTATTGTCGGAGTGCTGACAATAGTCCAGCTGCTCTACTTGTTTATCCTTTACAATGCTCCGCATCGCCGTTGCATCGCTGAGCGAAAGGGAAAGTTAGTCAAGGCAGAGCACCAACCCGGCATGTCGGTGATCATCGTAGCATCAAACCAAGCAACGGCATTGGCCAAGAACCTGCCCCATGTCCTCAACCAAGACTACCCGAACTATGAGGTTATCGTGATTGACGACAACTCAAAGGATGAAACCAAAGACCTACTTGAACGCCTCAGCCAACAGTATCCCCACTTATACAGTACCTACACATCGGACAGCATCCGCTATATCAGCCACAAGAAACTGGCTCTCACACTGGGCATCAAAGCCGCCAAGCATGAGTGGGTGGTATTCATAGAGCCCGACTGCTATCCTGTGAGCAGCCAATGGCTGTCGCGCTTAGCTTGTCGCTGCACCGATTCGGTCGACGTAGTGTTAGGATACAGCAACTATGAGCGTAAGCCAGGATTCGCCAATCTCTGCTACATGTATGACACCCTGCTGCAGCAATTGCGTATGCTCGGGCTGACTCTTCGAGGCAGGGGATACATGGGTATAGGGCGCAACATGGCCTACCGTCGGGACTTATTCTTCACCCATAAGGGATATAGTCGCCATCTCGACCTTGAACGCGGAGAGGATGATCTCTTCATCAACGAGCACGTAGCAGCCAGACGTATCACCGCCGACATCAGTCCCGACACAGTGGTGCGATGCACCTCGGCAAACGGTTATACCTGGCAGGCCAACAAGTTGAGCCGCCTCTTCATCCGCAAAAAGATGCGTGGCCTATGCCCATACATCCTCGGGGCCGACACGCTTACCCGTGTACTGCTCTGTATTGCAACAGCAGGCAGTATCATTGTCGGAACAATCATGCATTGGTGGCTCCTCATGGGAACGACTGTTGCACTATGGATCATTCTGCTTGGATGCCGCATTTACGTTTTCCATCGCACGGCACATGACCTTGGCGAGCGAAAGTACAACGTGTCGCTACCTCTATTTGACATCATACAACCCTGCTGGGAGCTCTACTTCCGCCTACGCTTACAGTTTACCTCCAAAGAGATGCACCTGAGGCGTAATGTATGACATAAGTAGCAACCAGAAAACCCACACGCACTATTTACCCTACAAACACATAAATACACAGCTATGCGTATCGACATACTCACCGTACTGCCCGAAATGATAGAAGGATTCTTCGACTGCTCCATCATGGCACGCGCCAAAAAGAAGGGACTGGCCGACATCGTAATCCACAACATACGCGACTATACCACCGACAAGCACCACCGTACCGACGACTACCCCTTCGGAGGGTGTGCAGGTATGGTGATGAAGATAGAACCCATAGACAACCTCATCACCAAGCTCAAGAGCGAACGCCACTACGACGAGGTAATCTTCACCACTCCCGACGGAGAGCAATGGAACCAGAAGATGGCCAACACCATGTCGATGTATGAGAACATCATCATCCTGTGCGGACACTTCAAAGGCATCGACTACCGCATACGCGAGCACCTCATCACCAAGGAGGTGAGTATAGGGGATTATGTACTCACTGGAGGCGAACTCGCAGCCGCTGTCATGGCTGATAGCCTGGTGCGTATCATACCGGGAGTGATCAGCGATGAGCAGTCGGCCCTCTCCGACTCGTTCCAAGACAACCTGCTGGCACCACCCGTATACACCCGCCCTGCCGAATACAAAGGATGGCGCGTACCCGACATACTGCTTTCGGGGCACGAAGCCAAAATCCGTGAATGGGAGTTCCAGCAGTCACTTGAGCGCACACAACGCTTGCGTCCCGACCTGTTGGATGAGAGATAAAGTCTGTTGAGCGAGGCAGAAATTCAATAAAATTAAATTTATTTGAGTATTTGCCTTTCCCTTGACTTCAGCCCCTTCGGGCGTCGACCGTTTGTCCTATATAGGAGTTTACCCAAATCAGCTGACCAGCTGACCTTGTGGACCTAAACTATACATACTCAGCCAATTGACGCGGACAACCTCGGTTGACCAGGTTGACCGTGAGATGGCCTTGGCGTGTACGATTTTACATGCGAAGAGCGTGCCATACGGTCAGCATAGGGCAGCATAGGTCAGCTGGGGGTGTCCTCGTCAAGCGACTATGAATCAGAGCATTCGGGAGTACACGGTCAGCTGGTCAACTGATTTCGGGAAACCTATAATAATGTGGGTCAAAAACGGGTAAGCCCAATAGTTTTAGTGGCTCTACCCATCAAG
>JAFQLT010000083.1 GCA_017396545.1 Bacteroidaceae bacterium
CGCCACCGAGCAGCTTCACGAGAGCCTGCAGTGCATCACCCGAGGCTTGGGCCCCACGGTGGTCATCGAGGCAGTAGGCTCGCCAGCGACCTATAGGGCAGCCGTTGAGGAGGTGGCCTTCACGGGACGCGTGGTATACATCGGCTATGCCAAGAGCGATGTGAGCTACACCACCAAGCTGTTTGTGCAGAAGGAGCTCGACATACGCGGTTCGCGCAACGCCCTGCCTGCCGACTTCCGCGCTGTCATCCATTACCTGCAGCTGGGTGCCTGCCCCACCGACGAGCTCATCAGCGCCGTGATCGCTCCCGAAGAGGCTTCCGAGGCCATGCAGCAGTGGACGGCCGACCCCGCCAAGGTGTTCCGCATCCTGGTGAAGTTTTAGCATCACGCCCCCTAATTACCCCTAATTGTAAAATCATCACATTATGATAAAGAACAGCAACCCCCATCGTGGCCGTAAGGCCGCACTCACCGCCCTCGTGGCCCTATGCACTCTAAGTACTGCCCCCCTGACCGCTCAGGTGACCGAGCGAGAGCGCCCTGCCGAGTGGGCACAGCTGGTCGTGGGAGCCCGTTTCATGGACCGCTTCCTGCCCATGCCACAAGGCACCAAGGGAGAGGGCATCTGGGGTACCGACAGCGTGCAAGGCCGCTACGTGGACAATGGCATAGAGCTGCCCGACATCTCTTTCTGGGGTGGCAACATACTGCAAACTGCTGATGGCAAGTATCACCTCTACGTGTGCGGATGGCCCGAGAGTTCACCCAAAGGACACATGTTCTGGAGCAACTCCACCGTGTATCACGCCACGTGCGACAATCCCTACGGCCCCTTCAAGGTGGAGAATTCCGTGGGTAAGGGACACAACCCCGAGGCATTCCGCCTTGCCGATGGACGCGTGGTGGTGTACGTCATCGACGGATACTACATTGCCGATAGCGAGGACAGCCACGTGTGGACCTACGGTAAGCTGCAGTTTGATGCTCGCGACAGACGCATCATCGAGGGATTGTCTAACCTCACCTTTGCCCGCCGCCCCGACGGGTCGTACCTCATGGTATGTCGTGGCGGTGGCGTATGGGTAAGCCGCGATGGTCTGTCGCCCTACAATCAACTTACCCACGAGCGGGTATACCCTGCCGTAGAGGGTCGATTCGAGGATCCCGTGGTGTGGCGCGACAGCCTGCAGTATCACCTCATCGTCAACGACTGGCTCGGGCGCATCGCCTTCTACCAGCGCTCCAAGGATGGCCTCCACTGGGTCACCGAGCAGGGCGAGGCCTACATGCCGGGTGTGGCACGCCACGAGGATGGCGAAGTGGAGCATTGGTTCAAGTATGAGCGCCTGAAGATACGCCAGGACGAGCAGGGACGTGCCGTGCAGGCCAACTTTGCCGTCATCGACACCATCAAGTGGGAAGACCTCCCGGACGACCGCCACAGCTCGAAGAATATCGCCATACCGCTCAATAAGGGCTTACTGCTTGAGGTGCTGGGTGAGGAATCCATCACAGCAGCCACCAAGCACATAGAACTGCGCATACGGGGCGAGAAGGACTTCAACCCAATGACCGAGCTCGACTTCGAGTCGCTGCGCTTCGGCAGCTACGAAGAGGTAAACTTTGGCCGTGGATGCAAGCCCCTGCGCACCCGTGTCGAGGGTGATGACCTCATCGTCACCTTCAAGGGCAAGGGCAGCGGCATCACTCCCGACGAGTGGGCTCCCAAGCTCATCGGGCGCACCAAGCAGGGCAAGATGGTATTTGGCTACGCCAGTCTGCCCTGTGTGGACTATCGCCCTGCAATGCTCTCGGCACGTCGCCCCTGGTACGATAAGGAGGCAGGCGCAGTGAAGGTATCGGTAGAGAACTTCGGTCTATCGACATCACAACCAGTCGAGGTAGCTGTGACCATCGACGGCAAGCTTATAGGCTCCACCACCATCGACGCCCTGATTCCCTATGCACGCACCACAGCTACACTACCGCAGACGGCATTAGAGCAGGGCACCTGCGAGGTGACTGCTACCGTAGATGGCAAGGTGACGGTGCTGGGCAAGTTTACCCTTCAAATACTCTGATAAACAATTATTATATACTATGAAAACAACGAAAAAGGACAAAGCACTGTGTAGTGCCGTACTGGCAGCTGCCTTGACGGCATGCGCACCCAAGAATGTGCCAGTAGAGACCGGTGAGTTTGCACCCGACTGGGAGAACCTGAAGCAGTGGGAATGTCCCGAGTGGTTCAAGGATGCCAAGTTTGGTATCTGGGCACACTGGGGACCGCAGTGCCAGGCCATGAGGGGCGACTGGTATGCCCGCCACATGTACTACGATGGACATTGGCAGAATCACTGGCACAAAGAGCACCTTGGCGACCCCTCGGAGTATGGCATGAAGGAGCTTATACGCGACTGGAAGGCCGAGCGCTGGCAGCCCGACTCGCTGGTGGCGCTCTACAAGAGCGTGGGGGCACGTTACTTTTTCACCCTCGGACAGCATCACGACAACTTCGACCTCTGGGACTCGCCCTATCAGGAATGGAACTCGGTGAACATGGGTCCCAAGCGCGATATCGTAGGCGAATGGGCCCAGGCATGCGAGAAGTATGATCTGCCCCTCGGTATCAGCATGCACGGTAGCCACACATGGATGTGGATGGAGAAGTCGCAAGATTATGACGGCAACCTCACCAAAGTCGACGGCAAGGGATTATGGTGGGAAAACTACGACCCTCAAGAACTCTATGCCCAGCGCCACGAGCACAGCGAGGGCTGGGAGCGAGAGGGCAACATACATGGCCAGTGGGGATGGCAGAACGGCGCTTCGCTACCCTCGGAGGAGTATAAGATGAAGTTTCAGAACCGTGTGCTCCAGTGCATCAACGACTACGACCCCGATATGCTCTACTTTGACGATACGGTGCTGCCTTTCTACGGATGCGACGACCGGGTGGGACTCAATATCCTGGCTCACTACTACAACCGCAGCGCTCGCCTCAATGGCGGGCAGCAGCAGGTGGTGGCCATGGGTAAGGTGTTAGAAGAGGAGCATAAGGAACTGATGATGTGGGATGTGGAGCGTGGCGTACCCGACCGTGCGCAGGAGAAGTACTGGCAAACCTGCACCTGCATAGGTAGCTGGCACTACGATATTGCCGTATATAACGAGAACCGCTACAAGAGTGCCCAGCAGGTAATCTCCATGCTGGTAGACATCGTCAGCAAGAACGGCAACCTGCTGCTCTCTGTGCCTATACGTGGCGATGGTTCCATAGACGAAAAGGAGATGGCCATATTGGCCGACATCAAGGCGTGGATGGATGTGAACGGCAACTCTATCTACGACACTCGCCCGTGGAAAACCTTCGGCGAAGGCCCCTCAGCAGAGGCTTCACGCCCCATCAATGCGCAGGGATTCAATGAGAACAATGACTACTCGGCTGCCGATGTACGCTTCGTGCAGCGGGATGATACCGTGTTTGCCACCATCATGCGCTGGCCCGAGGTGCGCACCTGCACCTTCAAGTCGCTGGGCTCGGCATCGCGCCACTATAGCGGTGAGGTATCAGGTGTGGAGTTGCTTGGCTATGGCGAAGTGCCCTTTGCAAACAGCCCCGAGGGACTCATAGTGACGCTCCCCGAAGAGGACACCAATGCCATTGCTCCCGTGCTGGCAGTAAGTTTTTAATTAGGAGTTGCCTGCTGGATGGTACTCTAAACTCATAATTCAAAGAATGTTTGGATACAACTCAAAACAGCATCCTATGCCCATGAAGCGCTATTGTCGCACCATGAGCCTCAAGTCTGACAACGTTCTCATACACGAGTACATACACCGTCATAGCGAAGGGGAGGCATGGTTCGAAATCCTCACAGGTATACAAGAGGTGGGCATCCTCGAGATGGAGAGATATCTGCTGGGCAACCTCCTCCTCATAATTGTGGAGCTCCCCGTAGACTTTGACTGGGACAGCGCCATGGTTCGCTTGGCTATCCAACCGCGCCAGCAGGAGTGGGAAGACTATATGGCTATCTTCCAAGACTGCGCCGAGGGCAACACAGCCGACGAGAAGTGGAAGATGCAGAACGTATCTTCTACCTGTACGATAAATAACGACTTTGTGTAGCGTAGGGAGCACTGCCTACTGCGAATATGAAAAAAAGAAAATGATGCCGCGAAATCACTTCGCGGCATCACGGATTGAGGCATAAAACCTCGGGGGAGGGAATATAATGATTTAAGTATTACTCCTCACGATGATGGGGACGGGGACGACGCTCGCCACGCTCGGGGCGCTCACGACGGGGACGTGCAGGACGTTCCTCATAGCCTTCGGGCTTCTCGATGAGTGCGCGGTGTGAGAGCTTGAATTTACCAGTCTTGGGATCGATATCAAGCAACTTCACATCTATCTCGTCGCCCTCCTGGATGCCGGTTTCCTCCATGGTCTCGAAACGCTTCCAGTCAATCTCAGAGATATGGAGCAAGCCGTCGCGGCCAGCCATGAACTCTACAAATGCGCCGTAGGGCATTACGCTGCGCACCTTACCTGTGTATACCTCGCCCACCTCGGGAACAGCTACAATAGCGCGAATCTTGGAGAGAGCGCTGTCGATAGCCTCCTTGCAGGTAGCTGCGATTTCTACCTTACCTACACCGTCAACCTCGTCAATAGCGATGGTAGCACCAGTCTCCTCCTGAATACCCTGGATAATCTTTCCGCCTGGGCCAATAACAGCACCGATGAACTCCTTAGGTATGGTGATAGATACGATGCGGGGGGCATGGGGTTTGAGGTCCTCGCGGGGTTCGGCGATGCACTCAGTGATCTTGCCGAGGATGTGGAGACGTGCATCACGAGCCTGATAGAGCGCCTTTTCAAGGATCTCGTAAGAGAGGCCATCGCACTTGATATCCATCTGCGTAGCGGTCAAGCCATCGGCAGTACCGGTGGTTTTGAAATCCATGTCACCTAAGTGATCTTCGTCACCGAGGATATCGCTCAGTACGGCATACTTCTCTTCGCCAGCGTTCTTGATAAGACCCATGGCGATACCAGAAACCGGCTTGCGAATGGGCACACCAGCGTCCATCAAAGCAAGCGTACCGGCACATACGGTAGCCATAGATGATGAGCCGTTCGATTCGAGGATATCAGATACTACGCGTACGCAGTAAGGATAGTCCACAGGGAGCACCTCCTTCAAGGCACGCCATGCGAGGTGTCCATGACCAATCTCACGACGGCCTACGCCGCGCTGAGCCTTTGCCTCACCGGTAGAGAAGGGGGGGAAGTTGTAGTGGAGGAGGAAACGCTCCTTTGACTGATTGAGCACATCATCAATGAGCTTCTCGTCAGACTTGGTGCCAAGGGTCACTGAGGTCAATGACTGGGTCTCGCCACGGGTAAACACTGCTGAGCCGTGAGGACCGGGCAGGTAACCCACCTCGCACCAGATGGGACGGATATCGGTTGTGGAGCGGCCATCGAGGCGCTTGCCTTCATCGAGGATACAACGACGCATGGCATCTTTCTCTACATCATGGTAGTAGCGGTTGATGAGCGAGAGCTTCTCGGCAAGTTCATCGGCATCCATCTCAGCATGAGCCTCGGTGTATGCAGCCTTGTACTCCTCGCGAACGAGTTCGAAAGCCTCGGCACGAGCGTGCTTGTCGCGGTTGCCCTCAGCAGCAATGGCGTATGCCTTGTCATAGCAGGCAGCCTTCACCTCGGCGCGGAGTTCCTCGTCGTTCACCTCATGGCAGTACTCGCGCTTCACGGTAGAGCCAACCTCTTCCATCAGTTCAAGCTGAGCCTGGCACTGTACCTTGATAGCCTCGTGGGCTGCTTTCATGGCTTCAAGCAGGTCAAGTTCTGAAACCTCTTTCATCTCACCCTCGACCATCATGATATTGTCAATGGTAGCACCTACCATGATATCCATGTCGGCCTTTTCAAGTTGAGCAAAGGTGGGGTTGATAACGAACTCGCCATCTACGCGGGCTACGCGCACCTCAGAGATGGGACCGTTGAAGGGAATGTCAGAAACGGCCAATGCGGCAGAAGCAGCAAAGCCAGCCAATGCATCGGGCATGTCCACACCGTCAGCAGAGAAGAGGATGATGTTTACATACACCTCTGCATGATAGTTGTCGGGAAAGAGCGGACGCAATGCGCGGTCCACCAAGCGGCAAGTCAGAATCTCATTATCCGAAGCCTTACCCTCGCGTTTGGTGAAGCCACCGGGATAACGGCCGAATGAAGCATATTTCTCTCTGTACTCAACCTGTAAAGGCATGAAATCGGTGCCGGGAACTGCATCTTTGGCGGCACATACTGTAGCCAGCAACATGGTGTTGCCCATGCGCAGCATCACTGAGCCGTCGGCCTGCTTGGCCAATTTCCCGGTTTCCAGCGTGATGACTCTTCCGTC
>JAFQLT010000009.1 GCA_017396545.1 Bacteroidaceae bacterium
CGATGACACGGGTACGCTTGGTGTCGCCACGCAGCAAGTGGTATTGGCGCATCACCATGAGTCCGGTGAGCTCGCCATGTGCACCGGCAAAGGGTGTCAAGGTGAAGTCGGCCAAGCCGGTGAGCTCGCTCAGTGCGCGTGCCGTATGGTAGTAGATGGCCAGCGCACCCTGCACGCTCTCCTCATTCTGCAAGGGGTGCAAACCGCTGAAGGCGGGGTGGTGGGCTATCTCTTCGTTGATCTTGGGGTTGTACTTCATGGTGCAGCTGCCCAAGGGGTAGAAGCCTGTTTCCACACCGAAGTTCTTGTTCGACACGTTGGTGTAGTGGCGCACCACATCCAGTTCGCTCACCTCGGGGAGCTCGGCAGGAGTCTCGCGAAGCAGAGCTTCGGGAATTGACAATTGACAATTGACAATTGACAATGAGCCATCCGGCTTGTCTGCTGACCAGTTTTTGGGGAGGCTATAGCCTACGCGACCAGGGCGTGAAATCTCAAATATCAGTTTATCGTAGTATTTCATAGGAAAGAAACTGTTTTATTTTATTACTTTATATTCTTAGAAACTATTCGTCTTCGATTTCTTTGAAACTCTTTTTGATATCTTTATATCCTGATCCCTTGTAAATAGACCACTATTCACTGCGGAATCAGAATAAAAATCTATCCAAAAATAGAATTCAAATAAACTCGAAATAAATTTAAAACAGTTTCTTTACCTCCTTAATAAGTTTTACAAGTTCGTCAATCTGCTCTTTGGTGCGCTTCTCTGTAGCGCAGAAGAGGATGCAGTCGTCCATACCTTCGCGATAGTCGCCCAGGGCGATGCCGGCCATGTAGCCGTGCTTGGCGAGGTGTGCCTGCAGGGCCTTGACGGGTAGGGTAGTGCGTAGGGCAAACTCCTTGAGGAAGGGTGCATCGGGGAAGGCGGGAGTGAAGAGACCTGTCTTTACCAGTTCGTCGTGCAGATAGTGGGCGGCACCGTAGCTTTGCTCGTTCACCTCACGCAATCCCTGCTTGCCCATCAGAGCAAGGTAGATGGTAATGTGCAGTGCCATGAGCGACTGGTTGGAGCAGATGTTACTGTTGGCCTTCTCGCGACGGATATGTTGCTCGCGAGCCTGCAGGGTGAGTACGAAAGCACGCTTGCCGTCTACATCCTTGGTGGCGCCGACGATACGTCCGGGCAGCTTGCGCACCAGTTCCTTCTTGCAGGCGAGGAATCCCACGTATGGGCCACCGAAACTCAAGGGTATACCCAAGGGCTGTCCGTCGCCACAAGCGATATCGGCGCCCCATGCAGCCGGTGTCTTCAGCACGGCCAGCGACGAGGGGTCGCAGTGCATGATCATGAGTGCCTTGGCGGCATGGATATCGTCGGCAAAGCCAGTGTAGTCCTCGATGATGCCGTAGTGGTTGGGCGAACCTACGAGTACGCCGGCCACATCACCTTCGGCCAGCATGGTCTGCATGGCTGTGCGGTCGGTATGCCCGTTCGCTTCGGGGATGAGATCCACGTTGATACCCTTATACTTGGCATACGTATGGATGATTGACACTAGCGTGGGGTTTATCGTAGCCGACACCAGTACACGGTTTTTCTTCTTGGCCTGCGCCATAGTCATGAAGATGGCTTCAACGGTAGCGGTAGCCCCGTCATACATGGAGGCGTTGGTGCAGTCCATGCCCGTGAGCTCGCAGATGTGGCTTTGGTATTCGAAGATATACTGCAAGGTGCCTTGCGAGATTTCCGGTTGGTAGGGAGTGTAGGCGGTGAGGAACTCGCTGCGCGAGAGCAGTGCATCGATGGCCGACGGCGTGTAGTGGTCGTAGGCACCGCCACCGGCGAAGATCACCTGTTGCTGGTTCTGCTCGCCCAAGGCGTTGAAGTAGGCGCGTATCTCCTCCTCAGACATGGCTTCGGGCAAGTCATATTCTTTCTGCAGACGTACACTCTCAGGAATATCGGCAAAGAGGTCGTCAATACTATTGACGCCAATCTTGTCGAGCATCTGACGGATGTCGTCAGGTGTGTGGGGAATGTATTTGTTCATAGTAGGAATGTTGGGGGAGTCAAAGGGAGTTAGAAGGAGATATCACTTTGCTTTCGCTTCGTGGAGGAGATAAAGGCCAATAGTTTTGTGGTGTGTGTACATTTGGCTCTTATCTCCCTTTATCTCCTGTTAACTCCCTTTATCTCCTAAAAATTATTACTCACAAATCTTCTCGTATGCAGCAGCATCGAGCAGGCTGTCGAGTTCTGAGGGGTCAGCAAGTTCAACCTTGATGATCCAGTTCTCGTAAGCATCCTGGTTGATGAGCTCGGGCTCACTCTCCAGTGCGCTGTTGATCTCGATGATGGTGCCGCTGACGGGTGAATAGAGGTCGCTGGCAGCCTTCACGCTCTCTACGGCGCCAAACTCTTCGCCCTTGCTGATCTCGTCACCCTCTGAGGGGAGGTCTACATACACGATGTCGCCCAGTGAGTGCTGTGCATAGTCGCTGATACCGATGAAACCGATGTTACCTTCTACTTTGACCCATTCGTGTGAGTCGGCATACTTGATGCCTTCGATTACTTTGCTCATAGTCGTAATTTACAATTTGACGATTTACTATTTACTATTGATTTACAATTTGGCTATTTGACAATTTATAGAGGAAAGCGATGATGAAATTATAAAATCCCTCAATAGTACATAAATAGTACATTGTAAATAGTCAAATTGTAAATGGTGTTTATTTCTTATAATTCTTCTGATAGAACTTCTTCTTCACCACCTTGCCGGCAAAGGTCTTCTTGCGGATGCGTATCTCCACAGGAGTCTCTAATGCACTGAAGCGTGCGTCGATGAGTGCCATGCATACGCTCTTGTCTACCGAGAGGCAGTGGTAGCCCGTGGTCACGGTGCCTATCTCCTCGCCCTCCACCTCGATGGGGTATCCGGCACGGGGAATGGCGCGGTCGAGCAGTTCGATGCCTACAATCTTCTTCTTCAGCCCCAGTGCCTTCTGCTCGGCCAAAGCGTTCTTGCCGATGAACTCCTCCTTGTCGAGCTTCACGAAGATGCCCAATCCTGCCTCAATGGGTGTGATGTCATCGCTGAGCTCGTGTCCGTAGAGTGGGAGAGCCACCTCGAAGCGCAGGGTGTCGCGGCAGCCGAGTCCGCAGGGAAGCACCTCGCCCGAAGCGATGAGCGCGTCCCACACCTTATTTATATAGGCGTGCGAGCCATACAGCTCGAATCCGTCCTCGCCCGTATATCCCGTGCGGCTGGCGATGATGGTCTCGCCGTCAACCTCGATCTCCTTGAAGGTGTAGAAGGCAAGGTCGCTTACATTGAGCTTGAGCAGACGCTCCACCACCTCTTCGCTCTTGGGGCCGTGCACGGCCACCGGTCCGTAGTAGTCAGATTGGTTGTCGATGACAACATCGTACCCCTTGCTCTGCTCTACTATCCAGGCATGGTCCTTATCGATGTTCGATGCGTTCACCACCAACAGGTACTTGCCCTCGCCCATGGCATATACGAGCAGGTCATCCACGCTGCCCCCGTTGGGGTAGCACATGATGCCGTAGTAAATCTTGCCGTAGGGCGCACCGGTGATGTCGTTGGTGAAGATGTGGTTGACAAACTTTTCCGCATCAAGGCCGGTGACGAAAATCTCGCCCATATGCGATACGTCGAACACGCCGCAGGCTTCGCGCACCGCTGTGTGTTCCTCCTTGATGCTTGAGTATTCAATGGGCATGTCAAATCCGCCGAAGGGACTCATCTTGGCTCCGAGGGCCACGTGCTTGTCGTGTAGACAGGTTAGTTTCAGTTCTTCCATGGTATAGAATAGTTTGTTTGTTTTTCATTGTGCAAATATAAGCAAGCCGAACGAATTGACAAAGATTACTTGTGCTTTTTTTGTCAGTTGTTCCTTGTATTCTATTTCCCTTTGCATAGTGAGGTGAATTTACAGTACTTGCATGCTTCCTTGTTAGTGGTGGCGGTGTAGGGCGTGTCGCTGTTGAATATCTCCTCAATGGTGTCGTGCAGGAGTTGCCCGAACTGGTCGTGATAGGTGGCAAAGTCTGCTACAGGATGCTTGTCGATGACGATGCTCGGTTCGAAGTCGGAATCTGAGGTGTTGCGCACGAAGAGGAGAGAGGGAGCTATGCGTTCATACTCGTGGCTCATGAGATAAGCGTAGTAGAAAGCTTGGAACACATACCCATCGCGGGGCTTGTCGCGGTGGAAGAGTTCGTCGATGCTCTTTATCGTCTTTTGGCTACCTCCAGTCTTATAGTCGATGATGCGTGTAACCTCGCAGCCGTGCTCATCAGTCTTGCTGTCGATACGGTCTATGGTGCCTCCCAATAGAATGTCGAGTGGTGTGCCGTGGCTTTCTACGGTGTATATCTGGCGTATGCGTTTCTCGCTTTGTATGTAGGTGAAGGGAGTGTGCCGGGCATCCATGTTCAGTAGCTGGCGTAGGTAGCTGCAAATGACGTGGCGTATGATGAGCTGGGTGCCATTGTAGTGGAGCTCTTCTCCTGGTTCTGCATGGAAGAACTCGGTGCGGAACGCCTCGTCGACGAATGCTTGTATGTGATGCTCCTCTTTCAGCAGTGTCGTGATAGCCTCCTTAGTGATAGTATTGCCACGTTGTGTCAGTCTGCCGTAGGCCAGCTCGGCGCTCTTGTGGAATATCGTTCCTAAGGCTGCCACATCGACATCGGCGTTGGGCTCTTCGGGTGGGGTGAACTCTTCTATGTGCTTGAGGTAGAAGCGTAGGCGGCAGTCTAAGTAGTCGTTGAGCGTCGAGGGTGACAGGCGGTATACCGGTTTCTTGTCAGGGATGTAACGGAAGTGCTCTTGCAAGTGATGGCGCGTGTCGGTTGTTTGTTCTATGACTATGGCTTCCGGTGAGCTGGGATGTGAAGGAGCCTGTAGGTTATAGGAATGTAGCTTGCCGGGAAACTCCACTTGCAACTGCATGATGTAGCGCGAGGGCTCCTGCTTGTTGAGTCCGTCAGTACCGTTGTTATATACGATGGTCACCTGCTCGGCACGCTGTATCATGCGATAAAAGTAGTAGGCGTACACTGCATTCTTGCGCTGTAGGGTGGTCATCCCGAAGGCTTCGCGTAGGTTGTAGGGGATGAATGACACTTCGCCTGCGCTTTTGGGCAACTTACCTTCGTTGGCCGAGAGCAGTATGAGGTGCCGGAAGTCGAGGTTGCGGGTTTCTAACACACCCATTATCTGTAGACCTATGGCGGGCTCGCCATGGAAGGGGATGGATACCTGGCTCATCATGCGCTGCATTAGGCGCACTAAAGTCTTGGTGGTAATCTGTAAGGCTTCTTCCTCGATGAGTGACTTGAAGCTCTCTACTATGCGATGAATCTGAAACAAAGACTCTTCGGCTAACTGTACTGAGTAGTCCTCCTCGTTGGCCTCGGCAAACAGTTGCCTCGTGTTGCCTACAAGAGTGGAGAGTGTGGCGAGCAGCTTCCTGTTGTCGGTGGGATGGGTGAACAGGTAGCCGAGTCCGGCATCGCTTATGCCTTCGGCATCGGTGGGGATATATATGCGCTTGCCTTGCTGGAGGGTGTGGCGCAATGCTTCGGCACGGGGATACAGGCGTGCTATATAGGGGTGGGAGAGGAGGGTGTTTGCACTGTCGAGCAGATACATCCCCTGCGCTTCGTCAAATCCCTTGGTGTGGAGGTTGAGATAGGCGCTTGTGAGGGTAAATACGGGCGTTTGTGTCAGTTTCACTCCCATGGTGATGTTGACATTCTTCAGTTTGTCTACAGGCAGTGCATGCAACACGGTGGGTACAATGTCTTCATTGCAGAGCACGATGGCCGTGTCTTCCTCCTGAGGTGTGAGGTGGGTGTCGATCCACGTGTGCAGATAACGCGCCTGGGCATTGTCGGTAGAGGCGCTGATGTAGGTTATCTCAGGCAGATGGTAGAGGTTGCTGTACAGTGTGTCGTCCTCTGCAAATACATTGCCGTAGCGTGCTATATTCTCACGCACGAAGATACCTGCCTCGTGCAGTGGGTTGTCGTAGTAATAGTGGTCGTAGTCCCAATAGAACAGTGTCTTCCCGCTCTCTTTAAGACGGTCGAACAATGTTTGCTCCACGCGATTAAGTACGTTGAAGCCTACTACGATGTAGTGGTCGTAGGTGAGCATGGAGGGTACAAAATGCTCTATGGCATCCCTGTATAACATACCCTCGTAAGCGAGCCCCTTGGCTCTGAGAGATGTGTGTAGATTGCGGTATATGTCGCCCATTGTTTGCCATAGTTCGATGAAGCGCCGTTTCAGCTCGGTTTGCTTGGTGGCGTCGGTCAGTCCGCTAAAGAATCGGGCAAGCAGTTCGCGCTGCTCGGGGCTGAGATACTCGAAGCGGCTTTCCATATTCTTGATGTCAGCGAGGTTGACAAAGAGGCGGTCGGCCTCTACGCAGTTCTTGTCGATATCGTCAAAGTCGGAAATCATCAGTTCGCCCCAATGGTAGAAATCGTCCAAAGGCTCGGTGCTGCCCGTCAGTCGGCAGAATATCTCGTGGAGTAGGCATACCGTGCGTATGGGGGCTTCTTTTTCGAGTGAGGAGAGACTGCAGAACAGTTCATCGACCGACACATATGCCGGTGACCATAGCGGGTGTCCGGCACATTCGTAGAGATAACGGTCAAGCCACAGGCCGGCACGCTTGCTGGGAAGTATTACGGCTGTACGGCTCAGGTTGTCACCATAGCGCCGGTATATGTCTTGGGCTACTGCTTGGAGGAAGGGTTTCATGGAACTTATATATCGTTAGGAGGTAGGAGTTAGGGACAAGGCGTTTTTTGTCTTCGTTATCGTTCATCGAACTTCGTCAATGTCTCAACAGCTTCGTCTTCTTTATCGGTAATCGTGAGCAGCAGGTTGCGGTATTTACCTTGCACGCTCAGTTGCTGTAGCATGGGGTATACAGGCATCTCCTCGGTCCAGAACCTACTGTCGAGGAAGATCATCGGGCTGGCATATCCGAAACTCAGGTAGTGGTTCTGTACGGCATCCTGGAAAATCTCCTGCATGGTACCCGCACTGCCGGGCGAGTAGATGATACCTCCCTTGGCGATGGTGAGTATGCCGTCTTCCCGGATGGCATTCTCGAAGTACTTGGCTATATGTGTGGCAAAGGGTGTGGCAGGCTCGTGGCCATAGAGCCAGGTGGGTACGCCGAGGCTGATGTTGCCTGTGCCTGGGTATAGGCTGCGCACTCGGAATGCCGTGTCGAGCCATGCGTTGTCTTGGTATGAAGGTGCTTCGGAAAGTATGCTGATGGCATGTTCCATGTCCTTGTCGCTATATCCCGCCATCCATGCGCCCAAGTGGGTAGCTTCCATGGCGCCTGGTCCACCTCCGCTTACCATCAGATAGCCTCTTTCGGTAAGTTGCTTGCTGATGGATGCCACTTTGCGGTATGCAGATTCGGTGCGGAGCAGCCCGTGCCCGCCCATGATACCTATTACGTGGCGTTCGTCGTACTGTGCGAGCAGGTCGTGCAGGGCATCGCTGATGGAGTGGTCGTGCAGGGTGCGGGCCAAGGTCTCTTTGATGTCCGTGGCTGTCTTGCCTGTGCTCAGATAATGTTGGTATACCTTATAGTCGAAGCAGTTGCGGTAGCTCTCGGGTGCTCCTGCGGTGTACTTGTCGTATAGGTTATCTGCCGCGTACAGCGTGTTGCGGAAACAGTTGTAGGGCACATCAATGTGCGAGAATATGAGGCAGCTCCTGTCAATCTGTATGCGCATGGGCTTGCTGAAGGTGCATCCCATGAAGAGGCAATCAAAGTAGCGTGCGGTGTTTCCTTCCTCGGTAAGTTCGGAAAAGTCCATGTCCTGAAAGGCACAGCGTTCTATGCGCTCCTGCTTGCCGAGCATCTCACGCAGTTTGTTTATAGAGGTAATCTCGCGGTAAGGGGTGTTGGGCATGGTTCTCTGGTTATTCTAAATAGATATTGACGGTCATCGGCTCTTTGCCTACGTATACGGCTTGCCGTTGCAATTGCCCCTCGGCATTGTTGTACCGCAGTTCGTAGGTGGCGTTCTTGGGTATGAGTAGGGTGAACTGGTCGTTCATGTCGCGTGTGGGGCCTGCGGTGAGTCCTCCGCCCATCTGTTCGGTGCCGGCAAAGATGTCGACTCCGATGACAGCTCTGTCTGCGGAATGCTGTGTTGCGCCTTTTCGGGTATATCCTGCTATGCGCAGCAGGGTGTGGGTGCCGGCTTCGGTGTGTCGTACCTGTTGTTCGTGGGCGAGGTCGATGTAATGCTGCGTGACGTTCTCGGCTCCTATGTGTCGGGGCAGCGAGTCGATGGGGGTACCCTCCTCTCCGCACCATACCATGGGGAACCAGTCGGGTGCCTCTCCGAAGCGGGTGGCATAGATGGCATAGTGGCGGTCATCGGGACGGGCTTTGGCTGCATCGGCCATGAACCACAGGTGGTCGAGTTGCGAGGGGAAGTAGTACTCCGTGACGCGCCATGCCCCGTCGATCCACACCTCGGTCCAGCTGTGGTTGCCCCGGTTGTCGTGCCATGAGGCGGTGCCTACGAAGCGGGCCGGGATGCCCACGGCACGGCAGGCATCGACGAGCAGGATGGAGAGTCCTGTGCATGAGGCCATACCCTGGCGCATCGATTCGCGGGGGCTCTGGTTAGTCTTCTCGCGTCGGGTGTTGTATTCCACGCCCGTGATTTTGGGTATGTTGCTGTTCACAGCACACAGGGCGCCGTACATGGTAGAGCAGGTGTCCACGAGCGGGGCAAACAGTTCATACAGTTCACGCCGCCACGAGTCGCGCACCTCGTCCACCACATGGTAGGGGAGCACGTCGGTATAGAACACCTCTTTGGGCAGTGACTGTGCCCAAGGATACTTGTTATAGGCCATGAGGGCATACTCGACGTTTTCGCCGAGGAGGTCGAGCGACATGGTGTCGCGATCGGCCTGAGGCATGTGAGTGATGAGATAGCCGAGTGCTTCACGATGCTGCGCATCGGATGCAGCAAGAAGGCCGCGCAATGCAGCAGGGCGTGACGAACTGTTGATGGCTGCTTCCAGCTCGGGGTTATATGGTTGCCGGGTGCGGAGGGCAAATAGGGCGACAATGCCTGCAACGAGGACGAGTGAGAGATACAGTGTCTTTTTCATAGCTGTGGATGTTTGATTAGTTCAACGATGGCTTGTGCCTCCTTTTCATCGACCACTCTCAGTGCGTATTCGTCGATGGTCGAGGTTCCTCCCATCGAGATACGCGGATTGTGGTAGAGCATCTTTCCCGGTATCATCTTCTTGGCACTGAAATGCAGGGCGTCGATACCCGTGGAGGCCAGCTGTCGGGCGTTCCCTGCCGTCACTCCACTGCCCGCCATGATCTCGATGCGGTGTGCAGCCCGGGCTACGGCTTGGGCTATGTTGTCGATGCCGTCGATGGCTTTGTCATATCCGCCGGAAGTGAGGATGCGGGTACAGCCTGTATGGATAATGTCCTCCACTGCCTGCTGGTAATCCTCGGTCATGTCTATGGCGCGGTGGAAGGTTGTGTCTATCCCTTGTGCCGCCTCCACGAGCAGTCGGGTGCGCTCTACGTCGACCTTCCCCTCTGCAGTGAGCACCCCGAACACGATGCCGGTGGCACCCGCCTCTCGGGCCATGCGGATGTCGTGAAGCATGGTGCCGAGCTCTTCGTCGGAGTACAGGAAGTCGCCTCCTCGCGGACGTATCATGACGCTGACCTCCATGCCAGGGATGGCGCAGGCTTGGGTTATGGTGGCTATGGAGGGAGTGACACCGCCTTCTGCGGGCGACGCACAAAGCTCCACCCGGTCTATTCCTATCCGTGCTGCGGTGTGGCACGCTTCAAGGGTGTAGGCGCATAATTCACATTTCATGGGAGTGTGGTTATCGGGTATATATTCTTTTTGTGACAAATTTAGCGCAAAAATTCGATTTTGCGAAGATTATGTAAGAATCTGTTTGGATTTTACCGCTAATAAGTTTTATGTTATACTTTTCAGTTTATTTGAGGCTCTTTTTACCATCTTTACACTCTTTGTTCTTGCAAATAGACCACTATTTGCTGCGACCAAACAGTGCAAATCTGC
>JAFQLT010000084.1 GCA_017396545.1 Bacteroidaceae bacterium
GAGACCTCGGGCAAGAAATGCGTCATCCTGGGCCGCAGCAACATCGTGGGCAAGCCCATGGCTACCCTCATGATGCAGAAGGCCTACCCCGGCGATGCCACCGTGACCGTATGCCACAGCCGCTCCAAAGACCTCGTCAAGGAGTGCCGCGAGGCCGATATCCTCATTGCCGCCATGGGGCAGCCCAACTTCGTGAAGGCCGACATGGTGAAGGAGGGCGCCGTAGTCATCGACGTAGGTACCACCCGCGTGCCTGACGCCACCCGCAAGAGCGGCTTCAAGCTCACCGGCGACGTCAAGTTTGACGAGGTAGCCCCCAAGTGCTCCTACATCACCCCCGTGCCTGGCGGTGTAGGCCCCATGACCATCGTATCACTCATGATGAATACCCTGCAGGCAGGAACCAAGGCTGTATACAAGTAAATGAAAATGGACAAGATTCGTGCAAGCGAGCGCGATGTAAGCTTGCTTACTAATCGCTCAGCGAGCACAGTCGAAGTTCTGCGAAGCTAATTGAAAATTTGAAATTGTACCCGCAAGTTCTAACTCTTAGTTTTTAACTTTTAATTCTTGAAATACCTCTCCGCCATACTCCTGCTGCTTTTACCCGTATGCATATATGGGCAAGGGCAGCAGGTGTCGTTGTTGTTCGTGGGCGACCTCATGCAACACCAGGCACAGATTGATGCCGCCCACCGTGCCGACGGCACATACGACTACAGCCACTGCTTCTCGCTGGTGAAGGACGACATCGGCCGTGCCGACATCGCCATCGGCAACCTCGAGGTCACGCTGGGCGGCAAGCCCTACCGAGGCTATCCGCAATTCAGCGCCCCCGACGAGTACCTCGAGGCACTGAAGGATGCAGGATTCGACATCCTGGCCACCGCCAACAACCATAGCCTCGACCGCCACAAGCGCGGCCTCGAACGCACGCTCACCCTTGCCGACAGCCTCGGCATACCCACCGTGGGTACCTACCGCGATGCCGCCGACCGCGCGGCACGCTACCCGCTCATCGTGGAGAAGAACGGGGTGCGCATCGCCCTGCTCTGTGCCACCTACGGCACCAACGGCATAGCCACTACTCCACCCAACATCGTGAACAGCCTCGACCGCAACGAGCTGGCAGCAGACATACATACCGCACGCTCAATGAAGGCCGATGCCATCATCGCCATCGTACATTGGGGCAACGAATACCACAGACACCCCGACACCCTGCAGCGCGACCTCGCCCGATGGCTCATCGACCAGGGAGTAGACCATGTCATCGGAAGCCACCCCCATGTGGTACAGCCCATAGAGCTGATACCTCATACAGACTATGCCACCCGACATGCCGTAATATACTCGCTGGGCAACTACGTGTCGAACATGAGTATACCCCACAGCACCGTAGGCCTCGCCGTAGAGCTCACCATAGAGAAGATGTGCCACGCCACCCGACTGAAGTCATTCAACTACCGACTGGTATGGACAGAGCGCGCGGCACTGAGCCGTAAGGGCGACTTCCGCATCGTACCCGAAGACACCGTGCCCGAAGACATCGCCCCCGAAGCACGGCAACACATGCAGCAAGCCATAAAGGTCGAAAGGGAACTGCTGGATGCCGCTTCCTGCAAAAAATGAACCCTACACATTGCCCTATTGTTTTTTTTTGTACCTTTGTACGATATTTGTAACACGATGCAGCATAGTATGAACAAAGCAATCAGACACATCCTGCTAATACTCGCGGCAGCCATATCGGTACAGTGGAGCACAGCACAGACCACAAACTACTTCCTCCACACAGTCACCAAAGGGCAAGGGCTATACTCCATCTCGCGCATGTACGGAGTGACCGAAGCCGACATCATCAGCCTTAACCCCGGAAGCGAGACTGTAATCAAGGTAGGGCAACAGCTACGCATACCACAAGCAAAAGCCGAGGTGCCGGATACCAGCAAGCCACAGACGACATACGGAAACGAACGATTCCACACCATCAAGACAGGAGAGACACTATACCGGCTTACCGTCATCTACAGGCTTACCGCAAAAGAAATATGCAGTGCCAACCCCGGATTGAGCGCCGAGAACTTCAAGGTAGGACAGGTAATCGTCATCCCCGAGAAGAAAGAACCCAAGCAGCAGGATCAACAACCCCAACCGACAGAGCCCAACCCACTCGCCGGACGCAAGGAAAACACCGAAAACGATGTAGACACCACACAAGAACCCGCAGAGGCAACGGCAAACTGCAAAACCGAGCACACAGTGAAACGCCGGGAAAACATATACCGCATCAGCCGCATGTACGGTATCAGCGAACTGGAGCTGGTGAACGCCAACCCCGAACTGCGTGAACGAAAGCTCAGACGGGGCGAAGTGCTGTGCATCCCCTACACACAAGCCGAACAGGCCGAGAGAAAGAGGCTGCAAACCCACCCCACCCCACAGGAAGAGCCTACACCGGTAGCAACCCCCACCGACGAGGAGCTCTTCGCCGAATCGAAACAGGCCGGAGAACAGATAGAGCAGATCAGAGCAGCCATTATCCTCCCCTTCATGCTGGGCGACAGCATCACAAGCGAGCAGATGAAGATGGTGGAGTTCTACGAAGGAACACTCCTCGCACTTGACAGCCTGAAGAGGCAAGGCGTATCGGTAGACCTGCACATCTACGACTCGGGAAGCAAGGACGAATCCATCAAGCCCATCCTCACACGCCCCGAAATGCGCAGGATGAACCTCATCATAGGACCCGTACACGACAAGCACATATCCGAGGTGGCCGCCTTTGCCGACACCACCGGGATAAGCGTAGTGATACCCTTCGCCCGAGAGATAGATGAGGTATTCACCAATCCGCACATCTATCAGGTAAACACACCGCAGAGCTACTTCTACTCCGAGGTGTACGACCACTTCTTCATGCAGTTCCCCCACCCCAACGTCATCTTCTTCGAGTCACCCGAAGAGCCCGACGATGACCTCATCGGCACATTCAAGCACGAGCTGAGCTACAGAGGAGCACCCTACACCATACTGCCTGCCGACACTGCCACCAACAAAGACAGCATCATGGCACACATGCACACCGGACGGCAAAACATCCTGATGATGACCTCTGAAAAGAGCGGAAGCCTCAACAACATGGTACCCATATTTCAACTCTTAGTGCGCGACACCGCCTCCACGACGTACGACATCCACCTCTTCGGATATCCACAGTACCAGATATACACCAACAACCACTTGGCCTCGTTCTACGAGATAGATACCTATTTCTACTCCTCATTCTATACCAACAACCTGCTGCCCGAGGCCAAGGCCTTCCACCGCAAATACCGACGCACCTACAGCAAGGAGATCGTAAACCGCTACCCCAAGTACGCCATACTCGGGTTCGACATTGCCTACTACTTCCTCAAGGCAATGCACCTCTACGGCACCGACATGCCCAACCGGCTGAACGAGATGGAATATACCCCCCTGCAAACCGGCTTCAAGTTCGAGCGCGTGAACAACTGGGGAGGCTTCATCAACCGCAAGGTATTCTTCGTGCACTTCGCCAAGGACTACCAGCTGCAAACCATAGACTTTGACCGATGAGACGCCTGGCAATCCCCCTCCTCTGCATACTGATAAGTAGCACCGCACTGGCACAGGTAGGCGAGCTGCGCAGCAACCTCGCCGTAGGATTCAACGGCGGATACAACCTCAGCAAGGTAGACTTCAGCCCCACCATCAAGCAAAACCTGCAACCGGGACTAAGCGGAGGACTCACCCTGCGCTACACCTCAGAGAAGTACTTTGCACTCATCTGCGCAGCACAGTTCGAAGTCAACTTCGCACAGCGCGGATGGAATGAGCTCATCGATGACGGCACAGGCAACACCTACAGCCGCACCACGAACTACATCGAGATACCCTTCTTCGCACACCTCGGATGGGGGCAAGAGGAGCGAGGACTGCAATTCTTCATCAATGCCGGGCCACAGCTGGGGCTTTACCTCAAGCACAACAACGAAGAGCACTACGGTTTCTCCGAAGAGCACCCATGGGACGAGAGCAGCCGCCCCAACAACATCACCGCACAATACGGCAAAGAGGTGGAAAACAGCCTCGAATACGGAATCACAGGCGGAGCAGGCATGGAGCTGAAGACCGGCATCGGCAACTTCATCATCGAGGGACGCTACTTCTTCGGCCTGTCCGACATGTTCGGCAACTCCAAGGCCGACCCCTTCGGCCGATCGGCAAATACCACCATCACTGCCAAAATCTCCTACCTGATAGACGTCACCCGATGATTTTTTTCGCACAAACGCTTGGCAATCTCGATTAAAAGCAGTACTTTTGTGCCCGATTAGTCCGCAAGGGGTTCGAAGAAGCGGCTGCAGCGGTTGCAGCACACCTCCCGGAAAACTTTTAAAGTTTTATTTTAATGTACGCAATTGTAGAAATTAACGGACAGCAGTTCAAGGCCGAGGCTGGCAAGAAATTGTTTGTTCACCACATTCAAAACGTTGAGAATGGTGCAACGGTTGAATTCGAGAAGGTTCTTTTGGTAGAGAAAGACGGTGCTATCACCGTAGGTGCTCCCGTTGTAGAGGGTGCCAAGGTAGTAGCTGAAGTGAAGAGCGAGCTCGTTAAGGGCGAGAAGGTTCTCGTATTCCACAAGAAGAGAAGAAAAGGTCACCGCAAGTTGAACGGTCACCGTCAGCAGTTCTCTGAGATTGTAATTAAAGAAGTTATCGCATAACCCTTTTAA
>JAFQLT010000085.1 GCA_017396545.1 Bacteroidaceae bacterium
AAGGTACTCGACCTCATCAACAACGACTACGTACTCATCAGCCTCTACGTGGACGACAAGACTCCGCTCCCCGAGCCCATCCGCCTCACCGAGAACGGCAAGGAGGTAGTGCTGCGCAGCATCGGCGACAAGTGGAGCTACTTGCAGCGTACCAAGTTCGGTGCCAACGCACAGCCCTTCTACGTATTGCTCGACAATGAGGGCCACCCGCTGAACACACCGCGCTCATACGATGAGGACATCGACGCCTACATCAACTTCCTCGAAGAGGGCTTGACGGAATATAAGAAGCGATAAGACACGAAACTTAAGCTACGGAAAAAGCCTCTGTCATTCTGAGCGCAGCAAAGAATGGCAGAGGCGTTATATATAAGCTCCCCTTCCCATGCTGAAAGTACTCCTCCGCTTCTACAAGAACTGGGCATTGCCCATCTCTATGTTCTTAGGCGTAGTTCTCTACTTCGTCTACACCAGTATCCCCTGCCTCAAAGGCACCCGGCATTTCGTCAATGAGGCCATCGCCATACTGCAGCCCACGCTTATCTTCGGCATGCTGTTCCTCACCTTCTGCAAAATCAAACCCACAGAACTCAAGCCCTGCCGCTGGCACGCCATCCTGCTGCTCGTACAGGTCAGCACCTTTGCACTCTGTGCCGGAGTAATCATCCTTATCCCCGACCTGTCGTGCAGGTTGCTCATCGAGAGTGCCATGATATGCTTTATCTGCCCCACAGCCTGTGCTGCTGCAGTCGTATGCGCCAAGCTCGGGGGGCATGCCGCTCACCTCATCACCTATATCCTTCTCATCAACTTAGCCGCAGCACTGTTTATTCCCCTGATTGTACCGTTGGTCAATCCGCAGGAGGGACAAACCTTCATGGGCACATCTATCCTGATTATACGACAGGTATTCCCCACACTCATCTGCCCACTGCTGTTGGCATGGGGCATACGCTACACTATGCCCCGTCTTGCCCAACGCCTACAGAATACAGGCGATGCGGCATTCTACCTATGGACAATCGCCTTGACCATGGCGATAGCTGTCACCACACGCTCTATCATGCACAGCCATGTGCCTCTCACCTCGTTAGTTGGAATTGCTGTAGTGACACTCATCTGCTGCTGGCTACAGTTCACCATAGGACGCCACATCGGGCATCCGTCAAATGACCATATCGCTGCCGGACAAGCCATCGGGCAGAAGAATACCGTCTTCGCCATCTGGATGGCCTACACCTTCCTCACCCCAGTCACCGCCATTGCCGGAGGATTTTATAGCGTATGGCACAATATATTCAACTCGTTCCAGCTATATAAGAAACGCCAACAACAAAAGACTATAACAACATAGATTATGGAAATGAATGATGAACGGAAATGGGAAATTATCTCCTCTGAGTATCTGATACGCCGACCATGGCTCACAGCACGACGCGACCATGTCAGACTGCCAACAGGAGTTGAGAATCCTGAGTTTTATATCCTGGAATACCCTGATTGGGTGAATGTCATCGCTATCACTCGAAAGGGTGAATTTGTCATGATACGCCAATATCGCCACGGATTAGGCGAGACACGCTATGAACTTTGTGCCGGAGTGAGCGAAGAGGGAGAAGATCCGATAGACAGCGCACGACGTGAACTGCTTGAGGAAACTGGGTACGGTGGAGGCGAATGGCAACTATGGATGACCATCAGTGCCAATCCCAGCACAACAACCAACCTCACCTACTGCTACCTCGCCACCAATGTAGAACTTATGTCGACCCAACAACTCGAAGAGACCGAAGACATCACCGTACACCTGCTTACAGAGAAAGAAGTCAAGGCTCTGCTCGTAAATGACGAGATACGCCAAGCCCTAATGGCAGCCCCACTATGGAAGTATTTTGCCAATATCAATAAAGTTTAGTACATTTGTACCGAAACGAACCAATCATTACATTTATGAAAAAGCTCCTATTATTCTTTGCCGCAACACTCATGCTCAGTGCTTGCCAAAACTCCCAAAAAGGAACTCCAGTTTCCGAGCCCGAAGATACCGATACCGTCATCGTGGATGCCGACCAATACCTACTGATGGAGACCAGCGAAGGCAACATCACCCTAAAACTCTATCGCGAGACCCCCCTGCACCGCCACAATTTCGTAAAACTGGCACGTAAGGGGTACTACGACAACCAGCAGTTCTTCCGTATACAGAATAACTTCACCGTCCAAGCTGGTGACCCCAAGTCAAAAGGGGCAACACGCGAGACCCCCCTGGGTGAGAACGATGTAGACTACACTATCCCCGAAGAGATACAACCCGAAAAGTTCTACCACAAGCGTGGAGCCTTGGCCATGGCAAGCTATTACAAGATGGAGAAATCCTCGGGCGGACATTTCTATTTCGTCACGGGCTTCAAGTATAACGACACGAAACTCTTCAACGCTGAAGACAAGTACAACAAGGAGTTGCGCAAGGAGGTTTTCGACTCTATCACGCACACCCCCCCTTATGCCAACCAACTCAAGGAATATGCCAAGGACCAGAAGCGTAATATGCCTAAAATACGTGAATTGAAGAAAAAGATAACTGCCGAGACCGATAAGGTGATGGCTACGCGCAAGCAGTTCCATTATTCCAAGGAGCAAAAGACACAATATACAACGGTGGGTGGTGCTGCTGACCTCGACGGCTACTATACCGTATTTGGCGAAATCATCGAAGGACTCGACGTACTTACAAGAATAGAGAAACGTGCCGTAGACGGGCGTCTACGGCCTATCGACGCCGTAGTCATCAAACGTGTAAGAGAAATCCAGCATAATTAAGAATGAACCGTCACACTCTCTCCAACGGATTGCGCATTGTTCATCATGAAGACCCCACCACACAGATGGTGGCAGTCAACATCTTATATAATGTAGGTGCACGGCACGAAGATCCCGAGCACACAGGATATGCTCACCTGTTAGAGCATCTGATGTTCGAAGGCTCGGTCAATATCCCCGACTACGACGCCCATGTACAGTTTGCCGGCGGCGAGAACAATGCCTGGACCAACAACGACTTCACCAACTACTACCTCACCATGCCCCGCAGTAATGTTGAGACAGCCTTTTGGCTCGAGTCGGACCGCATGACAGGACTCTCCCTCACCGAGCAGAGTGTAGAGGTGCAGAAGGGAGTGGTCATTGAGGAGTTCAAGCAACGCCACCTGAATCGTCCTTACGGTGACATCCAGCACCTCATACGCGCTATGGCCTATAAGGTACACCCCTACCGTTGGCCTACGATAGGATTGTGTGTTGATCACATCGAACGCGCAACGCTAAGCAATGTGTTGAACTTCTACCACCGTTACTACGCCCCGAGCAATGCCATACTCTCCGTGGTAGGAAACATCACATTCGATGAGGCAGTACGCTTGAGCGAGAAATGGTTCGGCTCCATACAGAACCATTCGAATTGTCACCTTGAGCATGACGCTATAAAGAACCTGACCATCGAGCCGGTCCAAACACGCATACACCGCAAAACCGTATACCGCTCCGTACCGGCCGACATGTTAGTGATGGCCTTCCACATGGGCGACCGCAAGAGCCGCGAGTATCACGTGTGTGACCTCATCACTGATCTGCTCTCGGCAGGTCAATCAAGCCGTTTAGTGCGACATCTCATACATGACCTTCATCTCTTCACCTCTATCGATGCCTACATACAGGGCAGTATCGATGAAGGATTGCTCTATGTGATGGGACGTCTGACCGAAGATACCACATTAGCGCAAGCCGAGCAGGCCCTGTGGGACGAGCTAACCTTATTGAAACGTACCACCGTTGCCCCCGAAGAGCTCAACAAGGTACGCAACCGTGCCGAGTCGGAACGCACATTCAACAACATCAACTACCTGAACCGTGCCGTAGCCATGGCGCAGCTCGAACTTATAGGACAAGACCGTGAGCTCACCGACGAGTTGGCCCGCTACTGCACCGTATCGGCCGAGGAAATACGTCAAACTGCTCGGAAACTATTCACCAAAAAGAATTGCTGCGTGCTGCACTATAGAAGTAACTCCTCACAAGGTCGCTTCCATCTTAAGCACTAACTCAATAAGAATCTGTTTGGATTTTACCGCTAATAAGTTTTATGTTATACTTTTCAGTTTATTTGAGGTTCTTTTTACCATCTTTACACTCTTTGTTCTTGCAAATAGACCACTATTTGCTGCGACCAAACAATGCAAATCTGCTCAAAAATACCTCTCAACTAAACTTGAAATAAAATCCAAACAGATTCTAAGTATCATAATAAAAAAAGAGGGTGGAAAAACTCATAATACCACCCTCTTTTTGTTTAGATAATTGTACTGAATCAATCGTCTGAAGCCAAACCTGTATAACGATAACCTGAGATTCTATACTTGGCAAATCCAAATTCTTCAGGACATGTATCATCGTTAAATGACACATAGAACACGATACTATCAGCAGCAGTACCATGAGGTGTAGTTGCGGCATCGGGGAGGATTTTCCCGCCTTCAATCAGTACTTTGCAATCATAGTAAGCATTAGCTACGCTGTCAGGAGTACTGAAGGTGCAGTTGTTAACATCAGCTGAAGCCTTTACCTTAAACTCCCAGAAGTTACCCAAGTCATCTACCCAGATTTCGTTGGGAACATTTGCTGCGGTATTATAGGTATTCACGTGAAAATGACCGATGCCGAAGAAGTCTTCTTCCAAGACATTTCCATATTTATCAACGGCATCTGCTGTCACATACCACTCGCCAGCAAGTGCCTGTGTGGCAGTACCACCAATTTCTTCTTTTTCACAAGAGGTCATTACGGCACATACAGCCATTAGTAATAGATATATTGCTTTCTTCATAATGATTTAGTTTTTAGTTATAGGAGTTAATGTCACGTAGAAAGGATCACCTGCAAAATCAAGTTCCAAAGACACGGTTCCAGTTGTTGAGTCAAAGGTTCCTGTAACAATAGCCAAGGGTTCGGATTCAAAGTACCAAGAACCTACACCAAGCAATGTTATAGTATTGTCGGCCTCCAAGGTAACATCAGCTTCTGCGTGGAAGTCATATGTAGGTTCATAGCCGGGATAACGACCATTGAAATAAAAGCCACCCAAGATGTCATCAATCTGATAGGTACCATCGCCATTGTCACTGATGCAAATAGGAGCATTGTAATAGTGACGCGAACCAAATTGGCTTTCTCCCCAATATAGATTGTTGAAGTTTCCGCTGTTTACAACATAAACCGTACGTGATGCAGAGGAAGAAAAACCATCCTCATTTGTTACACTATACTTTACTGTGTATATACCCATAGCATCTGTATCAACATCTGAAGAGACTACAACTTGTTCGGTAACATCTTCGCCATTCAACATAGCACTACAACCTGCATCAGTGTAGGTTTCACCGACATTCACTACGGTCTCAGCATCTCCCAAGACTGTTATTGTCGGATAATAGGTGATGCGTGTAAGCCCCTCAGTGGTCACCTTTTCGCAACTTGTAGCAAACAAAGCTACAAGTGCGAACATCGCTAAATATAAATAGTTCTTTTTCATTGTTCTTTCTTGTTTTTATTGAAACAATTGGTTACTCTGCCCAGAATACGGGAGTACTATTACCCTTGTTTACTGGAGTGTTGTTGTTACGGTTTGCCGAACTCTCCGCATAGGGGAAGCGCTGTATCAACTTGCCGGCACCCACCTTTGTGTCATAATGGATAGGAGTATAGAATGTACCTGCAACGTAGGCTGAGGCATCATAGCTATCGTTGGTTTCGTTGTAGATGTCATCACCAGTGGCTGTGCCGAAAGCAGGAGATTTCAAACGACGTGCTTCGCACCAAGCTTCAAAGTTGTTGCTTCCACTGAGTGCTATCCATTTCTGTATACCGATAACTTGCTGATAGTTCGCATTGTCCCAAGGATACGCAGCCAAAGCGGCATCAGCGCCCTCCACACCAGCTGCAGCAAACGAAGCCTCCACAGCTGCTTTGTAGTGAGCCTCTGCATTGGCTGATGTTCCGTAGCGAGCTTCATATTCAGCTAAGAAGAACTCTATCTCCGAAACACTGATAAGTGCAACAGGGTCATCGTAAGCCACTACAGGACGGCACCAATAATCAGACTTATAAGATTCTGTAGTGCTGAAGTTTGTGCCAGAGACTGCTCCTGTGTAATTGTTGCTTGAGTTAGGGCTAAAGAATGTAGCCAAGCGAGCATCATTATATTCAGCCATTGTTGCTTGCAGGGCAATGTTGAGCACTACATTTGTCTGGGTTGAACCAAAATAGGTGGCAAACTCCTCTTGATAGAAGGGGTTGGCCTTACCAGCTTCGTTGCTCCAACAGTTTTCCCATGCTACATCCTCTGTCGGGAAGTTGTCTTCTGCTATTAAAGATGCTATTTTATCCTCCACATTTACCGTATTGCTCATACGCATCAGCATTTTCAGCTTCAGTGCATTGGCAAACTTGATCCATTCGCCTGCATTGCCCTCGGGGAAGAGGAAATTGGTGCATACGGGGTCAGTCTCGCCAACCTTCGCCAGCGCATCATCCAGCTCAGCCAACACGCCTTCATAGATAGCCTTGCCTTCGTCATACTTGGGAGATGTATTGCTGACATCCAGTGCTTCAGTATAAGGTACTTCGCCATAGCAGTCAACCAAAATCTGATAAGTGTATGCACGGAGTACGGTAGCAGCCAAGTAAGTACCCCAATCCTCAGATTCTACCGACATCTTACGGATAGCCTCAGCATTTTTCAGCACACGAGCGGTGAACTGTGTGTAGGTGCTGCTTGAACGTGTTGCGGACATGGTAAACTGACTATAGTCCAGATAGTTAGACGTACCGAACATCTGAGCATAGTGCTGTGCATAAAAACCACCAACAATGCGCAAAAAGTTACCATAGCTTGCTGCGATATTCATCTCTACAGCAGGCATCAGCATATCTGAAGTGATATTTTCTTCAGTCGGTGAATTAGGATCTTGGTTGATGTCCAAATAGCTATCGCATGAACTGAGCCCCAATCCCAATACTGCTGTACATATCAATAATATCTTTTTCATATATTTCTCCTCCTTATTTAGAATTTAATACTCAAGTTACATCCGAACACACGGCATGAGGGGTTGGTGTAGAGCTCACCGAAAGTTCCAGAAAGGTCTGAACCTTCTGTTGTGGATTCGGGGTCAACGTAGTAGTTGTCTGCAGCAGTCCACATAAACAGGTTATTACCGAATGCTGTGATTGCTATATTCTCTACGGTAAGCTGGCGCAACCACTTCTTGGGAAGGTTCCATGTGAGGCTTACGTTACGTAACTTTGCGAATGAACGGTCAACGAGGTAAGCCTCACCACCACTGCCCCAACCATAGTCATTGAAGAATGTTTGGTAGCTGCCATCTCCTTGATAGATGGGAGTGGTGTTCTCGCTGTATGTACCATCACCATTGTCAACTACTGAGTTGGGAATGATGAACGGGTTGCGGTCATTGTAGGTTGTCACAACACCATTGCCAGTAAACTGCATCAAGTTTTTTGAACGTGAGAACATAGTACCGCCATAGCGCACATCAAGTGCAGCACTCAACGTGAAGCCATAGGCTGAGAGTGATGTAGATATACCGCCAGTCCACTTGTGGTTCATGTCGCGGCCTGTAGGCAATACCTCTTCACTCAACACTGGTTGACCTGCCTCATCCACGATAGGACATCCATAATAGGGACTGTTCTCATCGGTCACTTTCAAGGGGAGATAGGTGTAGTATGTACCCATGGGCTGTCCCTCCTCAGCATACATGTATACAGCATCATTTCCTGCAGAGAATGAATTGATGGGTACTTTACCTCCTTCGAGACTCTCGGGCATGGAGAGTACCTTGTTCTTGTTGATGGCAAAGTTGAAGTCTACGTCCCAACGGAAGTTACGTGTCTGTATAGGAGTCGTGTTGAGCAGCAGCTCTACACCTCGGTTCTGCACCTCACCGAAGTTGGTTACCATGTAGCTGTAACCGGTTGAGGGGTCTACGGGGAGTGTGAAAATCTGGTCGCTGGTGATGCGGTCGTAGAATGCAGCATCCAGCCCCAGACGTCCGTTGAAGAGCTGAAGGTTGAGGCCAACCTCTGACTCAGTGGTCATCTCGGGACGTAGCGATGTGCTACCAATGGTAGAGGCTGCCTGAAAGGCATTGATACCGTTCATCGGGAACAGAGCAATGTCGCTACCATAATAGCCGTTGGCATATCCCTGTACGAAACGTGCGCTGGTATAATAGGGCGAAGCATCGTTACCGGTCTTTCCGTAAGCAACACGTACTTTACCGAAGGTCAAGAAATTGTTCTCCTTGAATAGCTCAGAGAAATTCCAACTCAATGTTGCACCTGGATAGAAATAATTGTTGTTCCCAATTGGCAAGGTCGATGACCAGTCGTTACGTGCAGTCAGGTTGAGGAACAGCATCTCGTCCCACCCCAATGTCACGTCTCCGAAGAGACCTGCCAAACGGCGCTTGCTCTGTGCTTCCACAAGTGATGTCTTTGTGGCACCATTGCTCAAGTCCCAAAAACCAGTTTCAAATGTCAACACATCGGTCTGTCCGAACATATAGGTAGATGCACGTTCGTTGAGATTGACACCGGCATTTACGTTTACATCAAACTTGTTGTTCCAGAACTTATTAGCATAGTTAGCCAAGAAGTCATGGTTTTGTTCATAGCTACGTGAGTAACGTGCATACACATAACCGTCCTGATTCATGTTCATGGGGCCATAGCCATAGTCTTCGTTGATGAGTGCATCGTCAAGTGCGATCTGAGGCTCTCCCATTTTCATGTCATAGTCTGTGTAGTCAAAGCCATAGCGGTAACTCAATGTAAGGCCATCGAAAGGTTTCATGTCGGCTTGCAGCTTACCATACACCTGCTTGCTGTCGGTATGGTTATAGTTATTGGCCAATGACCAGTAAGGATTGGTGATGCCATAAGGAGTGTAGTACGCCTCAGGAGTATTGAATGGGCTGTCGAGATCTTTCATGTCTACGATAGACACGTCACGGGGCATCTCCAACAGACCGTCGATAACCGATGTTCCCTGAAATGAACCTACGACATCGGTACTTGCTGTAGCGACATTGACCGATGATGATACTTTAAGCCAGTTAGCTGCATCGAAACTATTGCGCATTGCAAGCGTGTTTCGCTTGTAGTTGTCGGCTTTTGTCGGCATGATACCATCATCGTCAGTGTGCGAGTATGACATGTAATAAGTCATCTTGTTGTCAGTAGAGGCACCGCTAAGTGCTACGTTGTGGTTCTGCGACCAACCGAGGTCGAAGAAGTCCTTCACGTTGTTCTCCTTGGCAGTATACTCATGAATAAGTTGCGAGTTGTTCCATATAGGGCCATATACCTGTGTCGAGCCATCCAGACGGGGACCCCACGAACCGTTTTCAATCCATGTCTGAGCTCCATTCCAACCCTGTCCGAAACGGTTTTGCATTTCGGGCAGATAAGCAACCTGACGTGCCTGAATGCCTCCGCTGTAGCTGATGTTAAATCCGCGTCTCTCACCCTTCTTACCTGTTTTGGTAGTGATGACTACTACACCATTTGAAGCACGGCTTCCGTAGAGTGCTGTGGCTGCTGCACCTTTAAGGATGGTCATCGATTCTATGTCTTCGGAAGCAATATTAGAGACACCTCCTAAAGCAGTTGTATGACCAGATGCTTCAATGGCAGAGTTCTGCAAGGGAACGCCATCTACGACATACAATGGTTGGTTGTTCCCATTGATAGAACTGAAGCCACGGATAACGATTGAGTTGGCAGCACCAGGGTCTGAAGAGGTAGCTTGTACCTGCAAGCCGGCAACCTTACCAGACAGTGCCGTTGTGACATTGGCCGTACGCGAAATCTTCAGATCATCGCTGCTGATTTTGGTAGCCGAATAACCCAAGGTTTTCTCCGATCGGGTGATACCCATCGCCGTTACCACTACATCGTCAAGCAATTGTGCATCGGTAGTCAATTGGATACGCATCTGCTTTCCACGTATAATGGGAAGACTTGCAGATTCCATACCGACATACGATACGCGTAGTTTCTTAGCAGCATTGGGAACATTGGCAATGGCAAACTTGCCTTCCGTATCCGTAATTCCTCCAAGGCTCTCGTGCCCTTCTATCAAGATAGAAGCACCAATGATTGGTTCTCCATCCTCGGCAGAGAATACGATACCGGTAATTGTCGACGTCTGTGCTGTCGCAATGCCTGCTCCCAAGAGGACACAAGCAAATAACATCATCAATTTTCTTTTCATAAAATCTCTCTTAAGTTAAACAAAAAATATAAAATCAATCTATTAGCTAAACCTATTGCGTGTCGTTATTATTAGAATTGTGAAGATGGGTCAAACAAAGTCTTCGCGCTACTTTGCTACTTTGTTGCTTCGTACTTCACCAGGCGATATAAAGACTTTACCCCAATAGGTTGTCCGGTTGACCTTGTAGGGTATAACATGCAGATTATCTGAGTATACGCAAGGACAACCTGGGTCGTCCTTGCGTGTCCCTCTTTTGCTATTGGTATCAGTCAACTCATTTTGCATCTGCATTGTATCATTCGGAGGCGATAAAATCTTCTAATATGCCTGTTGACCTTTTGAAAACCAATATATTATCTGTTCATTTAGCGTGATTGTGCATGTTCGTGATGGCGACCACTCGCGCAAGTGATGGCGACCATTCGCGCAAGTGGTCGCGACCATTTGTGTGAATGCTCGCCGTCAATCAACAAGTGTATGCTACGGAAATGCAAGGGACGACTCGTAAAACTACATAGACGGCACACTGGTACTTATGCCCAGAAGGACAACCTGGGTTGCCCTTCTCAATATGCAGGAAATGAGATGTTTAATGGTCGTAAGGACAGCCGGACAACCTGTTTCGGAAAACTGTATTATTTGCTTCCCGACGTTCCCAGTATTAAGTGTTCGCGCATATGCACGCGCGAAATCCCTTCAATTTTAACATCCCCGTGCTACCCCTGTGCTACCGTTTGTTGCTTTTTTTCAGTTCCTTGATGATAGTTTGGTTGATGACCTCGCAGTAGTTCATCGTTGTCTTCACGTTCTTGTGCCCGAGCAGTTTCTGTACTGTGGTCACGCTCACTCCCTGCATGAGCAGCAGCGTGGCATTGGTATGGCGTGCCGAGTGGAATGAGAAATGCTTGCGCAGCCCTGCGAGGCGGCCTATAGTCTGAAGACGCTTGTCTACGGTAGAGTTCGCTGGCAGGCGGAAGAAAGCATCCATGCCACCGGCATACCGCTGCAGCAGTGCCAATGCCTTGCCGTCGAACAGCAGGTCGATGGGCAGACTGATGCTGGCCCCGGTCTTCAGGCATTCCGTGTTAACCCACGTGTGATCCACACCGTACTGGATGTCAGCGGCATTGAGCCGTACAAAGTCGGAGTAGCGCAATCCCGTGTAGCAACAGAAGAGGTAGGCATCGAGCGTATGCCGTAGGTATTGCTGTTTGGGCGGCAGGGTAATCCGCTCCAGCGTCTCTAATTCAAAAGGTGTCAGGTGGGTATGACCGAAAGGCTTATGCCTGATGTGGCGTTTGTGGAATGGGTTGTCCCCCTCATTCATCATGCCGCACGAGATGGCCTCATTCACATAGATGCGCAGGTGGCTGAGGTGCTTGGCTATCGTATTGGTGTGATACCCGCGTGTGGCCATCCACGACTCAAATTTGCTGACAAAGTAGGGCGTAAGCTCATCCATGGTCAGCTCCTCACAGTATTCCTTGAGCAGGAAATAAGTAGTATACCTATTCTCTCGGGTGCTCTCGCGTATGCGCCCCTTCTCAATCTGCCTGGCCATGAAGGGCAGGAATTGCGGCGAGGCACATCGTGCCACATACTCTTTCAACTTGTGCAGAGATATTTTCTCGCCACGCTTCCAGAGAGAGATTTCCATAGCCTCCAGTTCCACCATGCGCTCGGCAAGCATCCAGTTCAGTTCTTCGGCATTCGGGTGATTGCACACCACACCACGCTTGACGTCCCACTGCGAGGGGTCAATATAGATATGTGTAGTCGCATACATGCGTCGCCGCTCCAGATAGGCCTCTATCTGCACCAGTCCCTTACCATCGCCACGTAGTTGTTTTTTACGGTTGAATACCGCCCGATACTTGATTTTTCTCATGTTCTGTAGTGCCTTATGGGTTATTCTATCAAAAAGTCGCCTTTTCCTCGTTTTGTATAACATTTTTACAGTTTCAACCCTCTAAAGAAAGGAATATTGAAATAAAAAAGACAAAATTTAAGTTTTTTTTGCTTTTCTCGAAGATAACCACTACCTTTGCGCCCGTCATTTTAAGAAAATTTTAGGTATTAGATTGTTGTGTTTAACAAAGGCAAATTGATGAAAGATAAATTTTTGGGGGACTACAGGAACCTTCCAAGTAGCGCGAATACTTTGGTGTTTCTTATGTAGATATACTACAATAAAAGAACGACAATGCCTATCCGTACATTCAAAAACAAGAACTTAAAAGGGAACTTTGATACAATCCCCATCAAAATAGACAGACTTATCCAGACTACACCTACGGGCAATGTGATTTCAAGACAGACATTAAGCAGTAAACCAGAAAAGCTCTAATAAAATTTGCCATTTCACTATCCTTGCACTATTTTTGCATAGCAATTGACGTACACCTATTATTTATATGGCAGAAAATAGTTTGATGGCGCGGCTCGATGGGTTGGTGGGCAAGTATGAGGAGATAGAGCTTCTCATCACCGACCCGGCAGTGATAGCCGACATGCGCCGATTTGTGAAACTCAATAAGGAATACAAGGAGCTGGGGGCACTCATGGAGGCTCGTGCCCGATATATGCAGCTCACCCGACAGCTCGAAGAGGCTAAGGAGCTCTTCGCCACAGAGACCGACACCGACATGCGCGAAATGGCCCGCGAAGAGATCGATGCCTGCGAAACGCAGCTGCCCGCTTTGGAGGAGGAGATAAAGTTGCTGCTCGTGCCTGCCGACCCCGAGGACGACAAGAACGTCATCATGGAGATACGTGGAGGCACAGGTGGCGACGAGGCTGCTCTCTTTGCCGGAGACCTCTTCAAGATGTACACCAAGTACTGCGAACAGAAGGGGTGGCGCATGGAGGTGTCGAGCTTCAACGAAGGTACCGCAGGTGGATACAAGGAAATCATCTTCAGCGTGAGCGGAGAGAAGGTGTATGGCACACTGAAATATGAGTCGGGCGTACACCGCGTGCAGCGCGTGCCTGCCACCGAGACACAAGGACGTGTACACACCTCGGCTGCTACCGTGGCCTGTCTGCCCCAGGCCGAAGCCTTC
>JAFQLT010000010.1 GCA_017396545.1 Bacteroidaceae bacterium
GCAGATTTGCACTGTTTGGTCGCAGCAAATAGTGGTCTATTTGCAAGAACAAAGAGTGTAAAGATGGTAAAAAGAGCCTCAAATAAACTGAAAAGTATAACATAAAACTTATTAGCGGTAAAATCCAAACAGATTCTAAGAGGCAAAAGAAATAATACAGAATTATCCGTCTGCTATGATATCATCAAGACAAAGCAATAGGAAATGCCCTGCATACGCGTGTATGCCCGCCTCCATACGCGCGTCTGTTGGGCAGCATACACGCGTATGCTGCCCAACAGACAAATCAGGATTGCTCTCCGAGCTATAGTACTTATGTCCTAAGCACTGAGAACTTCACCGAAAGTACAGATAGTTACTTGAGCACGATGGATCGGAGACCTACCAGTCTATTTCAGCCAAGCCATGTGCCGTCAGATACTCGTTGGCACGGCTGAAATGCTTGTTTCCAAAGAATCCGTTATAGGCTGACAAGGGCGATGGGTGTGCCGACGTGAGCACCAAGTGCTTGTTGCGGTCAATGAATGCCCCCTTCTTCTGGGCATAGGCTCCCCAAAGGATGAAGACGAGGTGCTCGCGCTCTTCAGCCAAGCAACGTATGGCAGCATCGGTAAACTCCTCCCACCCCTTACGCTGGTGCGAACCTGCCTGATGGGCTTGCACCGTGAGGGTAGCATTGAGCAGCAGCACCCCCTGGCGTGCCCAACGGGTGAGATCGCCATGGGGCGGCATAGGCTTGCCTAAATCGCTTTGTATCTCCTTGAAGATGTTTTGCAGCGAGGGCGGATTGGGCACCCCCTCAGTCACCGAGAAGCAGAGCCCGTGGGCCTGTCCGGGTCCGTGATAGGGGTCCTGACCGATAATCACCACCTTGGTCTGGTCGAAGGGACAGTGATCAAAGGCATTGAATATCAGCTTGGCCGGTGGATATATGGTAGTACGGGTATACTCAGCACGCACAAACTCGGTGAGACGGACGAAATAGTCTTTCTCAAATTCGGGAGCTAAACGCTGCTTCCAACTCGCTTCGATACGTACGTCCATGACAACAAACGACTATATCAACGGTATACCTGCCTCCTTGCACTCTGTCCGCATGCTTTCGGGCCAGATGCTCGACTGTATCTCACCGATATGCGCTTTCTTGAGGAAGAGCATACAGAGGCGCGACTGCCCTATACCGCCACCGATACACAGAGGAAGGGTGTCGTTCAAGATACGCTGATGGAAATACAGCTGTTTGCGGTCTTCCTTGCCCGTCAGTTGCAGCTGCTGCTGCATCACCTCCTTGTTGACACGGATACCCATGGATGACAACTCGAACGAACGATCCAGCAGCTCGTTCCACACGATGATGTCGCCATTCAAGCCATGGTAACCATCGCTGTTCGGAGTAGACCAGTCATCATAGTCCGGCGCACGGTTATCGTGAGGCTCGCCATTGCTCAGCTTGCCTCCTATACCTATAATAAATACGGCACCATACTTCTTGGCTATGGCATGCTCGCGCTCCTTAGGGGTAAGGTCAGGATACATCTGCATGAGTTCTTCGGCATGGATGAAGTGTATCTCCTCGGCCAACGAGGGCTTAAGTTCGGGATACATCTCATACACCATGTACTCCGTACGTAGCATGGCCGCATAGATGCGCTCCACTATTCTTTTCAAGAAGGCCACGTTGCGATTCTCTTCACCGATGACCCGCTCCCAATCCCACTGGTCCACATAGAGTGAGTGCAGGTTGCCCAGTTCCTCGTCGGCACGGATGGCATTCATGTCAGTATAGATGCCGTAGCCCTGCTGTATATGGTATTCGGCCAACGTAAGCCGTTTCCATTTAGCCAACGAGTGTACTACCTCGGCACGGGCATCTCCAAGGTCCTTGATAGGAAACGTCACCGCACGTTCTACCCCATTGAGGTCGTCATTGATTCCCAGTCCCTGCAACACGAATAAGGGTGCCGTCACGCGGCGTAGGCGCAGTTCGGTTGAGAGGTTTTGCTGGAAGAACTCCTTTATCTGCTTGATGGCCAGCTCGGTCTGTTTCAGATCCAATAGCGGTTTATACCCTTCGGGCTTTATCAAATAGCTCATATCGTATCGTCATTTGTTATAATAGGGCACAAAAATAAACAATTATTGTCAATTATAGATTGTAGTTTGTCAATTATTTGCTAATTTTGCATCCGAAATGGTTCCGTAGCTTAGCTGAATAGAGCGTCAGATTCCGGTTCTGAAGGTCGTGGGTTTGAATCCCACCGGGATCACTTACCACATAGGGAGGATTTTCCTCCCTATTCTTGAATAAAAATCCTTTATATTTTCTTAAATAAAATAAAAAGCCTTACCTTTGGAGCCTATTATGGAATGGTAGATTTATCTACAAAACTTTGCAATATGGCAAATACAAATGGTAAGTTCAAGCGCTCGATGCGCCCCATAGATGTGTGGGCCTTGGCATTGGGTGCAATTATTGGTTGGGGATGCTTCGTTCTTCCTGGTAATGCTTTCTTGCCGAAAGCGGGTCCGTTAGGTACAGCATTGGGTATGATCATCGGTGCCTTACTAATTATCGTGATAGCACTCAGCTACGGCTACCTCATCCGCAAGTTTCCCGTCAGCGGAGGTGAGTTTATCTACACCAAGGAGGCTATTGGCAAACGCAATGCCTTCGTGTGTGGTTGGGGTATGATATTGGCCTACTGGAGCCTTATTCCGCTCAATGCCACGGCACTCGCACTCATCAGCCGTTATCTGTTTCCGGGTATCATACAGCGCGGATTGCTCTACCAAGTGGCCGGTTGGGATGTATATGCCGGTGAGGTAGTGCTGGCCTCGGTGTTCATCATACTCATGGCGCTCATCAACATCAAGGGCATCAAGCAGGCGGCATGGCTACAGACAGCCATTTCGCTCACGCTCGTGGGGTGCATCTGCCTCATTACATGCCTTATCATGGGTATGGCCGACTGGAGCCATCTGGCTCCGGGCTTCCCCGAGAGTACAAACTGGTGGCAGGGTGTGTTCAGCATTGTGGCTATGGCACCGTGGGCTTTCATCGGCTTCGACTGCATACCACAGAGTGCCGAAGAGTACAACTTCGACCACAAGAAATCTACACGTATCATGGTGCTGGCCATCTTCATCGCTGCCTTGCTCTATATTGCTGTGTGCACGGTGACCGCTACTGGAGTGATGCCGTGGCAGGACCTCTTGGCGGCGCGTGAAAACTGGCCTACGGGTTTCGTGGTGCGCAAGATGCTGGGGCTCGTGGGCCTGGTAATCCTCGGTATTGCCATGTTCTGTGCTGTGGTGTCGGGTATGAACGCCTTCTATATCTCTACCTCGCGCCTGATGTATGCGATGGCCGATGAGGGCAGTCTGCCTGCGGTGTTCAAGAAACTCTCGCCCAAGCACGGCACCCCTCGCAACGCCATCCTTTTCGTCATGGTGATGAGTCTGTTTGCCCCATGGTTTGGTCGCGAAGTGCTCAATTGGATTGTCGATATGAC
>JAFQLT010000086.1 GCA_017396545.1 Bacteroidaceae bacterium
TGAATGGCAAGGATTGCGACTGGCAGTTCGACTTCAGCAAGTATCCTAATGCTAAGTACTCACGTGCTATCCGTCCTGAGAACGAGGCCGACATGGAGAAGATGATGAGCATCCTCAACCGTATGCGCGAAGAGGACCCCACATGGGTAGTGGAGCAGTCTAAGGAGTTGCGCCAGACGATCGTTCATGGTCAGGGTGAGTTCCACTTGCGTACCTTGAAATGGCGTTTCGAGAACAACGAAAAGCTCCCCATCCGCTTTGAGGAGACCCGTATACCTTACCGTGAGACCATCACAAAGGCTGCCCGTGCCGACTACCGTCACAAGAAGCAGTCGGGTGGTGCCGGACAGTTCGGTGAGGTGCACCTCATCGTAGAGCCTTACTACGAGGGTATGCCTATGCCCGATGTATACAAGTTCGGTAACCAGGAGTTCAAGATCAGCGTGAAGGGTCAGGAAGAGCACACCTTGGAGTGGGGCGGCAAGCTCGTGTTCATCAACTCTATCGTGGGTGGTAGCATCGATGCACGCTTCATGCCCGCTATCCTCAAGGGTATCATGAGCCGCTTGGAGCAGGGCCCGCTCACCGGTTCTTACGCTCGCGACGTACGCGTTATCGTATACGACGGTAAGATGCACCCGGTAGACTCTAACGAAATCTCCTTCATGCTTGCTGGCCGTAACGCATTCAGCGAGGCCTTCAAGAATGCAGGTCCGAAGATTCTTGAGCCTATCTACGATGTAGAGGTTCTCGTGCCCTCTGACAAGATGGGTGACGTGATGGGTGACCTCCAGGGCCGTCGCGGTATGATTATGGGTATGAGCAGCGAGAAGGGTTACGAGAAGCTCGAAGCCAAGGTGCCCTTGAAGGAAATGTCATCATATTCTACCGCACTCAGCTCACTCACCGGTGGCCGTGCATCGTTCAACATGAAGTTCTCAAGCTACGAACTCGTGCCTATGGACGTACAGGAGAAGCTGGTTAAGGAGTTCGAGGCCAAGCAGCAGGCTGAAGACTAATTTGTTGCATATAGTCTTTGTATAGATAAAAGCGTGGGGGTGCGTCGAGATTCAAGGCGCATCCCCATACTGTTGACTCTAAAAGATAACCTATGGGTAGGAAAGTGATAGAAATCATCAATGGCGTGGCCCGCCATCCCGATTATCGGTTGGCCGAGCCGGTCAACTTCGTTCTCCGTGAGGGGGAGCAGCTCGCGATACTGGGTCCCAACGGTAGCGGTAAGACGAAGTTGGTGAATACGATTATCGGGCGCTATCCTTTGCTCATGAACGAGGTGAAGTACGACTTCGGTGAGTATGGGCAACGTATGGTGTGTGAGAATATCCACTATATGGCCTTCCGTGACAGCTATGGTGATGCCGATGCCAATTATTACTATCAGCAGCGTTGGCATTCGCAGGATGTGGAGCTTTCGCCGAGGGTACGTGACGTGTTGCCGGTGGGTAGTGGCGGTGAACTTGCATCGGCGATGTATGCCGACTTCGGTCTCGATGTACTGATGGATAGGCAGTTGGTGATGCTGTCGAGCGGTGAGCTGCGGCGGTTGCAGATTGCCAAGGCGCTGATGACTGACCCCCGCGTGCTCATTATCGATAATCCGTTCATCGGGCTTGATGCTCCTACCCGTGAGCAGCTGCAACGGCTGCTGCAACGGCTGATTGTAGAGCGTGGCCTGCAGCTGATATTGGTCGTGTCGCGCGAGGAGGATATTCCGGACTTTGTGACGAGGGTGGTTAGGCTTCCCGAACAGTTGTCTGCCGATAGCGTATGGGACGGGAGGCTGCCCGAGCTCCCCAGCTCAGCGGACAGTGAGGGAGATGAACTTGCAGACCTCCCGGTCGTCTCCCTGCATGATGTTGCGCTGCGCTATGGCTCGCATACGATTTTTGAACATCTGAGCTGGGAGGTCCGGCGCGGTGAGTGCTGGGCATTGCATGGGCGTAATGGTAGCGGCAAGTCGGCGCTGCTCGGACTCGTATGTGCCGATAATCCGCAGTCGTATGCCTGTGATATCAGTCTCTTCGGTCGTCGCAGGGGTACAGGCGAGAGTATCTGGGACATCAAGCGCCGCATTGGCTACGTATCGCCCGAGATGCATCGCGCTTACATGAAAGACCTTCCTGCGATAGAGATCGTGGCTTCGGGCCTGCACGACAGTATAGGGCTTTATGTGCGTCCGCGCCCTGAGCATATCGGCATTTGCAGAGCCTGGATGCGTGTGTTTGGCATTGAGGCATTGGCCGACCGCACCTTCTTGAAATTGTCGTCAGGCGAGCAGCGTCTGGTGCTCTTGGCCCGTGCCTTTGTGAAGTCGCCCGAGCTGCTTATCCTTGACGAGCCTTTGCATGGACTCGATACCCGGCGTCGCGAAATGGTGAGGGCTATCATCAATACCTATTGCTCTCGTCCAGGGAAGACGCTCATTATGGTAACCCACTATCCCGAGGAGCTCCCTCCGTGTGTTACGCTGCATAAAGCGTTGAATGTTCCCAACTCCCAACTCCCAACCCATAACTCATAACTCCTAACTCCTAACTCCTAACCTATGCTCCCTGCATTGTATCTTATCCCTTGCACCTTAGGTGATACGCCTATCGAGAAGGTGCTCCCTTCCTATAATAGAGAGATTGTGGTGGCCTTGCGCCACTTCATTGTGGAGAATGTGCGTTCTGCCCGCCGTTTCTTGAAGAAGGTAGACAGTGCCATCAACATTGACGACCTTACCTTCTATGAACTCAACAAGCACACCTCTCCCGAGGTGATAGCCTCCTACTTAAAACCGCTACAGGAGGGTTTGCCCATGGGAGTCATCTCGGAGGCCGGATGCCCGGCGGTGGCCGATCCCGGTGCCGATGTGGTGGCCATAGCGCAGCGCAAGAGGTTGAAGGTGGTTCCCCTCGTGGGGCCATCGAGCATTATCCTCAGTGTGATGGCTTCGGGGTTCAACGGGCAGAGCTTTGCCTTTCATGGATACCTGCCAATTGATGGCGGTGAGCGTGCCAAGACGCTGAAGCACCTGGAGTCGCGGGCCTATGCTGAGCATCAGACGCAGCTGTTCATCGAGACTCCCTATCGCAATCTGAAGATGTTTGAGGATATCCTCCGCACCTGTCGCCCCCAAACGCGCCTCTGTATCGCTGCCAATCTCACTTGTGAGGGTGAGTATGCAGTGACGCGTACCATTGCCGAGTGGAAGGGGCAGCGTCCGCCTATCGACAAGATACCTTGCATATTCCTTATTTATAAAGGGTAGGAGGGCTATTTCCCCCGGTTGATGATGTAGATGCCGCACATGGCCAATAGGGCGGCAACGAGGTACTTCATGTAGAAGGGCTCGCCTAAGCAGAGGCATGAGGTGATGGCACCTACTACGGGGATGAGTGAGTTGAAGATGGCTACCTTGCCCACGGGGTTGCAGCTGAGCAGCTTGTTGTAGAGGGCAAATCCGAGGGCGGAGATGCCGATGAGCAGTGCCAAGATAATGAGGCCAGTGGCGGTGATGTGGGGTAGGGTGCCCTGCATGAGCAGACTGGGGATGATGAGCAGTATGCCGCCGAAGAAGAGACTATAGCCTGTGCCTACGAATACATCGACACGGCGTGAGAGGCCGCGTGTCATCAGTCCGGCAAAGGCGGAGCAGAGGGCATTGAGGATGATCATGCCGTCGCCCATGAGGGTGAACCGGCTACTGCTTCCCGTGCCCATATTGAGGATGAGGATGCCCGTGAGGCCGATGGCACAGCCGAGTATCTTCTTTGTGGTGAGGCGGTCGCTCTTGAAGAACAGGCAGGCCAGCAGTACCAGGAGGAAGGTGCCGAGCGAGTTGAGGATGGCTGCCCGCGCCCCTTCGCTATACGACAACCCGATGTAGAAGCAGGTGTAGTGCAATGTGGTGTTGAGCAGGGCAAACGTCAGTATATAAGCCCAGTCGGTAGGCTTTGCCACTTGGAACTTGCGTTTCGTGATGGCTGCGATGGCCAATACGATGAGTCCAGCCATGCTGAACCGTATGCCGGCAAAGAGCATCTTGCTCCCTGTCATTGCTTGCGTGATGCCGAATTCGGCGAAGCCGAGTTTGATGAGCGGGTAGGCCCAGCCCCAGGCGATGGCGGCTGTCAGGGCGAACAGGGTGACCCATAGGGGGCGCTGGAATAGGCTTGTCTTGTTTGTCATGTCCGTTATGGTATTACAGCAATTGCTGCAGTATGTCGAGTGATTGCAATGTGGGGAATTTGGGGATGTGGATATTGTAGTAGGCTGATAGGTGTCCGATCATTCGTGCCCTGTCTTGCCGGTTCATGCTGATTGTCCCCATTGTCTCGTAGGTGGCTCCGTTGAGTAGGAACAGCAGGTGCGAGTCGTAGGCTGTCAGGGTGGCTCCGTCGGCGCTTCCTGGGGGCGTGAAGTCGCCCCGCGTGAGGTCAAAGGTGCTGCCGCACTCATAACTCTCCATGTTTGGGGCAATGCCCAGGAAGCGTGCCATCTTGAGGAGAAATACGAGGTGGAAGTTGGCGTGTTTCTCTTCGGCCGTGTCGAACCATCGTAGCGAATGTTCTATATACTGGTAAAGCTCCGGGTTGGTGGACTCTTCGCGCAGGGCATAGGCCATGAATTCGGTCACGAGCATTGCCACGCTGCGCTTGATGGGGTCGAGGGGGATGCTCTGCAGTACGAAGAGCAGGCGTGCCTCCTTGATCCGTTGCAACGAAGCGTTGGGCTTCAGGTCCCATTGGAGCGACAGGAACGTCAGTGGCTGGAACAGCCGTGCGCCCACGCCAGCCCGTTTGCTGCGTGAACTGTTGACCATGAACGACACATGTCCTCGCGACTCGGTAAACAGGTGTGCCACGAAGGACTTGTCGTCGTATTTCACGCAACGCAAAACGATGCCTTTGTCATCAATATACATCCTCTTCTTCTCTTTCTAATGGTGCAAAGCTACAAAAAAACGCCTTTGTGGCAAAAAAAAACGGCAAAGTATTTGTGGATTCAAAAAAAGTATCTACCTTTGCATCCGCTTTCGAGCAGTAAACCTCGGTAATACGGGGCGATTCACAAGGATGGCGCTATCGTCTATCGGCTAGGACGAGAGATTTTCATTCTCTAAAGCGGGGTTCGACTCCCCGTAGCGCTACAAAGTTAAATTAAAAAAATAGGAAGATTAGAAATGGCAAACCACAAATCATCGCTGAAGAGAATCAGACAGACTGAAACCAGAAGATTGCGCAACAGATACTATGCTAAGACCATGCGTAATGCAGTTCGTAAGCTCCGCGCAACCACTGATAAGGCTGAGGCTCAGGCTATGTACCCCGCAGTGCAGAAGATGCTGGATAAGCTCGCTAAGACGAACAACATCCACAAGAATAAGGCTGCAAACCTGAAGTCTAAGCTCTGCGCTCACATCGCAAAACTTTAAGAGAAACCTTATCAAGAGAAAGGATAGATAGGGCTGGAAGAAATTCCGGCCCTATATTGTTTACATGATATATCAATCCAAGGATGAAAAACGATACTCGCGAAAATTTTGGTAGCAAGCTCGGTGCCGTACTTGCTGCTGCCGGCTCGGCCGTAGGGCTTGGCAATATCTGGCGTTTCCCTATCGAGACGGGGCAGAACGGTGGTGCCGCCTTTATCATTGTGTATATAGCTTGTGTGCTCCTGTTGGGTATTCCCATCATGATGAGCGAGTTCTTTATCGGGCGTCATACTCATACCAATACGGCCGGTGCTTACCGCAAGCTGGCTCCGGGCACGCAGTGGAAGTGGGTGGGGCGCCTCGGTGTGCTCTCGGGCTTTGTTATCCTGAGTTATTACTCCGTTGTGGCTGGGTGGACTGCCGAGTACACGGTGCTGGCTGTGGGGAACTGCTTCGAGGGGAAGGGTCCGGACACCTTTCCCGCTATCTTCGGTGAGTTTGTGAGCAATCCGTGGAAGCCGCTGGTGTGGATGTTTGCCTTTATGATTGTCACCCATGTCATTGTGGTGCGTGGTGTCAAAGGCGGTATTGAGAAGTTCTCCAAGGTGATGATGCCCGCCCTCTTTGTCATCATGCTTGTGCTGACGGTGTGCTCGGTGATGCTCCCGGGTGCATCGGAGGGTCTTGAGTTCTTGCTCAAGCCCGACTTCGGTAAGATCACCGGTTCGACTGTTCTCAGTGCCATGGGGCAGGCGTTCTTCTCGCTCAGTCTCGGCCTTGGTTGTCTGTGTACTTACGGTTCCTATTTCCGTAGTGATACGAATATCGGCAAGACTGCGCTCAACGTTGCGCTGATTGATACTTTTGTGGCAGTTATGTCTGGCTTTATCATCTTCCCTGCTGTGTTCAATGCCGGCTATGCCATCAGTAGCAATGATATAGGTCCTTCGTTGCTCTTCATCACTATGCCCAATGTGTTCCAACAGGCCTTTGGCAGTATGCCCGTGCTTTCATACCTGGTGTCTGTGCTTTTCTATTTCTTGCTTGTCGTGGCTGCGCTCACTTCCACCATTTCGATGCACGAGGTGGTCACCGCCTATGTTTCCGAGGAGTTCGGCATGAATCGGCGTAGGGCGGCGGCCATTGTCACCGTGGCCTGTAGTGTTGTGGGTGTGTTTTGCTCTCTCTCGTTCGGACCCCTCGATGGTGCCCGGCTGTTTGGCATGAGCCTCTTCGACCTGTTCGATTACGTGGCTTCGAATATATTCCTCCCCGTAGGTGGTATGTTTGTCTCCATTTTCACCGGCTGGTATCTCGACAAGCGGCTGATGCGCGATGAGATTACCAATCATGGCACCTTGCGTGTACCCTACTTGCGTTTGGTTGTCTTCATACTCCGGTACTTTGCTCCCATAGCCATAGGTGTTATTTTGTTCAACCAACTCGGCCTGTTCAGGTTGTTCTGACTGCAGGGCGCAGCACCTAACCCCTTATAAGAGATGGATCCGCTGGAAATAATAGAAAAGTATTGCCCGGAAGAGAGGCTCAGGCATATTCTTCTTGCGCACAGCAGGGCAGTAGCCGATAAGGCGCTGCAGATAGCGCGTAGTCACCCCGAACTGAATGTCGATTTGGCGTTTGTGGAGGAGGCTGCTCTGCTGCACGACATCGGTATAGTAGGGGTGGATGCGCCTGCAATAGCCTGTTACGGAACGGAGCCTTATATCCGGCATGGTGTACTCGGTGCGGCGATGCTGCGTCGCGAGGGGTTGGAACGTCATGCCTTGGTGTGTGAGCGGCACACGGGTACGGGGTTGACTTTGCGGCAGATCAGGGAGCAGGGGCTCCCTCTCCCGCTTCGCGACATGCAGCCTGTAAGTGTCGAGGAGCAGATAATCTGTTTTGCTGACAAGTTTTTCTCAAAGACTCGTCTCGAGGACGAAAAGAGCGTAGCGTTGGCTCGCCGGAGTCTGGAGAAGTTCGGTGCAGCGGGTTTGGAGAAGTTCGACGTGTGGTGCGCGATGTTCCTCTGACCCCGGTCTGCCTGATTTCGGCTTTGTCTACCTGCTTTTGTCTTTCGCTCAATAAATGGCACGGTCCCCATTTTTGCTGTTGCCCTGCGTTGCCTGTTGCCCACGGGGTGAGGATATGGTGATGGAAGTGAGGCTGCTGCAATCAGAGAAAGCACGCTGTCCAATAGACATCACGCTATAGCTCACACCCCCATAGGTCGCCGTGGAGGGAATAGTGATAGAGCCAGAATATCCCTCGCTGTTAGCCATATTCACCCTACCCACCCACATAACCCTACCGGGCTTCTGCAAGCGATATGCGTTGTAAAGATAAACATTGTTTTACACACGCCATCAAGTGGGGCGCTTTTTCTTTTCGGGGAGGAGTAATGAAATCGGAGACAATAACCATGCGTTACCATCTATAACGGGATGACATTGATCTCCAGGCCGATGAAATGGAGGTTTTTAAAAGGTTTCGCGTACGCGCCTATCCTTTTTTGCCGTGTAAACAATTTTTATTTTTGACCTGGCAGAGTGCAACGTGGGCGCTGCAACGAAGACGTTAACGTTGACGACAACAAGATGGCATAGCTGCAGTTGAGAGTTTTGGAAATAACATTTAGGGTAATAGGGGCAGATGGGGGGCGATAATGATGCTCCAAGTCCTTTAGAGGCTGATCCTTGGTAAGGTATTCCCGAATACCGTATCCTCAAATACTATTTTCAAAGTGAGTGTTTAGCATTTTTTATTGTCAATGGATGCATTGATGATGCTATCTTCATACATTTCCCCTGTTTTATCAAAATTTCTTGTTGTTTGTTGGCGACCATCCGCGCATATGGTCGCGTCCATCCGCGCGTATTGTCGCGACCGTACACGCGTATGGTCGCCAGCAAACGCATGGAGATGTAGGCGGAAATTATTGAAAGGATGGGGGATTTTTGCAGCATCGGACCTGCCGAATTATGTGTGGTGGGGGGTGTTGACATCGGGGTTTTCGTGTTGTAACTTCGCAAAGAAAACAGAGTTTTCAACGATAACGAAGACGATGACGACAACTTTTTTCTGTAGCGTATCAAATGCAGAATAAACGTGATCGGGGGTATCGTAACTTCGCAGGAGTTTTTCGAACAACGATGACGAGAACCAATATATAATATAATAGGAGTAATGAAAAAGTTTTTAGAAACTTTTGTAAGAAAAGATAACTCGCTTAGAATAAATCGGTTGGTCGGATTGCATGGAAATTGGGTAACGAGATAGCAACCGTTCGTATTTCTGAGTTCTTCATTACTTTACTCCAATGTGATAACTCTTGACGCTACAAA
>JAFQLT010000087.1 GCA_017396545.1 Bacteroidaceae bacterium
GCCCGCTTCACCAACGAACGTGTGCTCACAGGATACATCTGCCATAAGACTGGCCCCGGACATACCGATTTCTCCACGCCCGAACCCGTATATCTTGAGAGTTCCGACCGCATACGTTGGCAGAAGCCCGTGTGCGTGCTAACCAACCGTAGCTCCTATAGCGCCACCAACGATTTTGTGAAGATCATGCGCACCCTGCCCCTGGTCACCATCGTAGGCGACCGCACTGGCGGTGGCTCCGGCTTGCCCTTCTCATCGGAACTGCCCAACGGGTGGAGCGTACGCTTCTCGGCCTGCCCCTCCTTCGATGTGAATATGCAGCACACCGAGTTTGGCATCGACCCCGATGTGAAGGTCGACATGGCCGACGAGGATAGTGCCCGTGGAGTAGATACCATCATCGAAACAGCACGGAAACTACTGGCCGAACAGGCAAAATAAACTTCCGAAACAAAATAAATAATCAATCATAAGCCATAAATCAAATAAAAGTATTATTTTTGCACTGCGTTTGCAAAAAACGATTGCGCTTGTGGCGAAATTGGTAGACGCGCCAGACTTAGGATCTGGTGTAGCGATACGTGTAGGTTCGAGTCCTATCAGGCGCACAAATTGAAAAGAATGGTGGAAAATTAAAAGAATTTTCCACTTTTGTTTTTTTAGTGCTATTTCAAATACTAATATCTATGCTTATGAAAAAGATTCTTTTACTTGTCTACGGATTAATGAGCAGCAGCCTATTTGCTCAAGATTTATTTGTGCTGGAGAAAACGCTTGAGGGATATTTTAGTTTTAACCCTTCATCCTATACAGATGAGAACTACATCAGTTTAAGTACGTCTGCACAAACCGATATTTTTTACAGTAGCACATTGCAAGGAAATTCCATCATCTACAGGACATACGATATCGACTACAATCCAACTACAGAAATCTACACTTTTGATATTCCTACAGGATACACAATTGTATCATGCCAGCAAATAGAACTTCCCAATGAAACTGAATCTGAAGTATTTGTTGTAACAATGATGAACAGCAGCAGCTACGGAGCAGAGAATTACTATAGGATGATCGCATACGACAGAAAAGGGAAGAGCATCTTTGAATTCAAATCAGCAAGTGCAAGTTCAAGCATTTATCCTGTACTTTATAAGATAAAGAACAAATACAAATTAATAGTTTACAGATACAATCTTGTAAACAACCAACTCGTACAACTTACAGATGTCTACACACTCAACACTACGAGCGAAGAAAATAGTATAAATCGGACAAGAGGGAACAGCCAATCCTCACAAATATTTGATATTAGAGGCAATCTCATCTACGAAGTTCCTAAAGAAGAATTAAACCATATTACCCTACCCCAAGGCTTATATATTCAAAAAGATGAGAATTCAAATACAAGAAAGTTCCTTATTGAATAAGTCGTGTATAAATAACAGGATTCCACAAGAACAAGAAACGGAGCAGTCGACTGCTCCGTTTCTTGTTTTATATCCGAGTGTTGGTTTAGAACAACTTGTTAGGATACTCACCAGCATCTACCAATGCCTGAATCTTCTCTACTGTACCGGGACGGTCAGCAGCGTAGGTCACACCGAACCACTTAGCTGTGGTGTCGAGCACCTCACATGTAGCCTTACCGCTGTTGATAAGAGTGTCTACAACGAGAGGAATGAAGAACTCAGACTTGGGTTTGTCGATATTCTCCTTCAAGAAGTCTACGAACTGAGCCTCAGAATACTGGAAGTAGTCGGGTGTGAAGCCCCAGAAGTTCATTGATACGGGAGTCTCCTCACCTACGGGTTGCCACTCACCATTCTCGTCCTTGTAGCAGATGGTGCCGTCAACGCGCATAATCTCGGTGCGCTCTACAACATCGGTAAGCATGCCAGCCTCGTTCTTGCCACATACGCCACGAGCTACAGTACCATTCTCAGAGAGCGTATTGCAGATGCGGAAACCTACCATGCTGTACTTGCCTGTGCTGCCCTCGGGAAGTTCGCTGAGCCACTTGCCCATTACGGCAAAAGCGTCGCGGCTATAGAAGTCATCGGCATTGATTACTGCGAAGGGCTCGTTGATAACGTTCTTACCCATGAGTACGGCGTGGTTGGTACCCCAAGGTTTAGCGCGGTCTGCAGGGCAGGTGAAGCCTTCGGGCAGATCATCGATAGCCTGGAACACGAGCTCGGTGGGGATGTGACCCTCGTACTTGCTGAGCACCTTGTCGCGGAAGTCCTGCTCAAAGTCTCTGCGGATAACGAATACAATCTTGCCGAAGCCACCACGGATAGCGTCGAAGATAGAGTAGTCCATGATAGTCTCACCATTGGGGCCCAGACCATCAAGCTGTTTCAGACCACCATAACGGCTGCCCATGCCGGCTGCCAATACGAACAATGTAGGTTTCATACGTTTGTAGTTTTTTGGTTTATTTTAAGTTGGTTTATATAACGTGGCACAAACTTACAACTTTTTCTTGACTTTCACACATTTTTCCTAAAAAATATCATGGATTGTACCTTATTATATAATAAAAAGCCGTCAGCATATGCCGACGGCTTTATCACCAAACTGTCTTTTGGATTAAGCGAGCTTGTTGTCAGAGCCGAGCACGTTCACAATCTTGTGGATGTACTGCTTCTTCATGTTGTCGCGAGCAGGACCGAGGTACTTACGGGGGTCAAACTCAGCGGGCTTTGTTGCAAACACCTCACGGATGGCAGCGGTCATGGCAAGACGGCTGTCAGAGTCGATGTTGATCTTGCAAACTGCCAAAGAAGCAGCCTTACGCAACTCCTCTTCGGGGATACCGATAGCATCCTTCAAAGCACCACCATACTTATTGATGGTCTCAACCTCTTCCTGAGGAACTGAAGATGAACCGTGGAGCACGATGGGGAAGCCGGGGAGCTCCTTCATGCAGCCCTCGAGCACGTCGAATGCCAAGGGGGGAGGTACGAGGATGCCCTTCTCGTTGCGTGTTCACTGCTCGGGCTTGAACTTGTTGGCACCGTGTGAAGTACCGATTGAGATAGCCAAGCTGTCGCAACCAGTCTTGGTAACGAAGTCAACAACCTCCTCGGGACGTGTGTATGTGTGGTGCTCAGCCACTACATCATCCTCAACACCGGCAAGGATACCGAGCTCACCCTCAACAGTTACGTCGAACTGGTGTGCATACTCAACCACCTTCTTTGTGAGGGCTACGTTCTCCTCGTAGGGGAGGTGTGAACCGTCGATCATCACTGAAGAGAAGCCCATGTCGATGCAAGACTTACAGGTCTCGAAGCTGTCACCGTGGTCGAGGTGAAGCACGATCTCGGGCTTTTCGCAACCGAGTTCCTTAGCATACTCTACAGCACCCTCAGCCATGTAGCGGAGAAGAGTCTGGTTGGCATACTGACGAGCGCCCTTAGACACCTGAAGGATAACGGGAGACTTGGTCTCAACGGCTGCCTGTACGATAGCCTGGAGCTGCTCCATGTTGTTGAAGTTGAATGCGGGGATAGCGTAGCCGCCTTCCATTGCCTTCTTGAACATCTCTTTGGTGTTCACAAGGCCCAATTCTTTGTAGCTAATCATTGTTACTTAAAAAATTATATGGTTACACATAGTATATTCCGCTGCAAATTTATAACTTATTTTCTTTATTACCTAATTATAAAGAATAAAACAACGGAGGAATTTGCATTTGCGACAAAGATTTTATTACTTCGCAGTCGTTATGAAATCTGGGCTTTACATATCACTGCTATTATACTGTATGCTTGGGCTTACAGCTTGCACGGGTCCCGTCATCCTTGACGAAGAAGAAAAGACAGAGAGCAACAGCGAGCAAGACCATGAGACGAACGCGCGGGACTCCGTTGCCATCATCCACGAAGGGAGCTACGCTTCACCCTACTCCATTGCCGAAGCACAGACCTTAGGACGCGGCAAAAGTGTCTGGATAGAGGGGTACATCGTTGGCAGTGTCAGCAACAATTCATTGAAAAACGGATGCAACTTCACTGAGAATGCCACTACCGCATCAAACATCCTCCTTGCCGACACTTTCCCGACAGGTCGTGAATCTGATTATCTGTATTGCTTACCAGTGCAATTGCTCAACGGCTCTATTGAACGAGATGACCTGAATCTCTATGACAATCCCGAAAACTATCACCGCAGGTTGCGTGTCAAGGGAGACATTACCCTATACATCAATCAAAAAACAGGAATAAAAGAAATCACCGATTATATCTTCTGCGATGAAATAATCGATGAAGAGCAGGAAGAGGATACAGACAATAGCTATGACAGCGAGGATAATGAAGAGGAAAAGGATGAAAGCGAAGAGCCCGAAATCCCCGACACACCGAACGATCCAGACAAGACGAATACAGACACGCTGAGTATCGCCGAGGGGATAAAGCTGCAAAATGAAGACTTCTACACTCAAGCATGTATAAGGGGGTACATAGTTGGCTATGCCCAGGGGAACAAGTCTGTAATATATATGGACTCTACGACAACAATAACGGAAAAAGCCTATGAGAATGTAGTATTAGCCGACAATAAAAACGAAAGAGACAACACAAAAGTTATCGTCGTTGCACTTCCCAAAGGTTACATAAGAGTCGATGTCAACCTTGCCGACAATCCACAAAATTTACACAAACGCCTCACTGTAATAGGATACATGCTACCCTATTACGGTTTGGCTGGTTGCAAAGAAACGTTAGGAGCAGAAAACAGAGCACGTTTTCTACTCGAATAAGAATTATCAAAGCACCCCCTTACTACTCGGCAGATCGTAGTTGAACGGTTGGCGGTATATTGCAGCACGCAGGCTGCGGGCAAAGGCCTTGAACACTCCCTCTATGAGGTGGTGGTTATTATCACCACGAGCACTGATGTGGAGGTTGCACTGCATGGCTGCGCACAATGAGTAGAAGAAGTGGCGGAACATCTCGGTGGGTGTGTCGCCCACATATTCGCGAGTGAAGGTGACATCCCAGTCGAAGTCGATACGGCCTCCGAGGTCGAGCAGCACGAGCGCCTTGCACTCATCCATGGGGAGGGCAAAGCCGTAGCGCTCTATGCCGCGCTTGTCTCCCAATGCCGCGCGCAGGGTGTTGCCGAGGGCAATGGCTACATCCTCCATCGTGTGGTGCTCATCCACCTCGAGGTCGCCCTGGCATTGTATCTGCAGGGAGATGCTGCCATGGTGGGCTATCTGGTCGAGCATGTGGTCGAAGAACTTCAGTCCCGTATCGATGCTCGTGGGCAGATGTCCATCGAGGTCTACGGTCACGGCAATCTTCGTCTCGCGGGTGTTGCGCTCCGTTGAGGCTACGCGGCGTGTACGGCGCAGATACTCGGCAATCTCGCTCCACGAGGTGGTGCACAGGGCGCATGTCTCAATAAGGCCTTGCTCGGCGAGTGCACCGGCGGCCTTCTCGGGCGACTGCAGCAAGATGGCGCGAGCACCAAGGTTCTTGGCCAGCATCACATCGGTGAGGCGGTCGCCAATCACGTAGCTCTCTGCAAGGTTGTAATCGCCTGTGAGGTATTTGCCAAACATGCCTATGCCCGGTTTGCGCGTGGGAGCATTCTCCTCGGGCATCGTGGGGTCGATGAGGATGTCGTCAAACTGCACGCCCTCTGAGGCGAGCACCTTGAGCATCATTTCTTGTGGGGGCAGGAAGTCCTCCATCGGGAAGCTGACAGTGCCGAGTCCATCTTGGTTGCTGGCCATGACGAGTTGGTAGCCAAGGTTGCTGATCGCTTTCATGCCACTGATGGCACCGGGCACAAAGTCGGTTTTAGCTATGCTGTCTATCTGATAATCCACGGGCGGCTCCACAAGAATAGTGCCGTCGCGGTCAATGATGAGTAGTCGGTTCATACAATCTTTTTATTCTTATTATTTTAGAATCTGTTTGGATTTTACCGCTAATAAGTTTTATGTTATACTTTTCAGTTTATTTGAGGTTCTTTTTACCATCTTTACACTCTTTGTTCTTGCAAATAGACCACTATTTGCTGCGACCAAACAGTGCAAATCTGCTCA